>CAYPSC010000136.1:0-3007 GCA_964413385.1 uncultured Gammaproteobacteria bacterium
GGGCATAGTGGATCAATCTTAACTCGTAGAAAGAAAAAGAAACAATCCGTCCCTGGATTTGGACGGATTGCGTGACTCGTGATTCCGGTAAATTATTTTAATTTCACTTCATCTTGAGATTTAAGGACGAAGGAAGTTCCATTCCAGGCATAGACTTTATAGACAAGGTAGGTCTGAGTCGCTTCTTGATCAACCGGTAGATAACGCGGTTGGAGAATGACGAGGCGTCCTGCATCCGCATGCGCTGCAAGTTTTTCGCCGCTGAACCGCTGGAGAATTTTTGGTTGGCCATTCACCATGCCAACAATCACGATCTCGACGGTACCGGCCGTGCCCTCTGAGTCAATAAAGACAATAGCATCTTCTTGATTGTCGCTTGTCACATCCTCATAAAGAATGGAGAACGGCTGCTTAAGCAATGGCCCACTTACTTCTTGCTTTACTTTAGGATCGTTTTTCACCAGGGTTTGAATGTCGGACGAGAAGTCGCGGATGCGTGTCTTTGTCCCACTCGATGTTGACGTGGCCGTCGATGGTGTTGAAGTCACCGCTCCTGTAGAGGTCGGAGTGCTCGGCGTGGAAGTTGGGGTACCGCCCGAACTCGTTGTCACCCCAGGTGTTGTGGGAGTAGAAGTCGATTCATTTGTGTTTGTGCTGGGAGCTTGCGAGAGACATCCAGCCCCTAACAAGGTCGTCAGGAGAAGACCACCGAGCAGGGAAGAGAAGCGTGTGTGTTTCATAGATGATGATATTTCTGTTGTAACTCTTCGCACGTTCTTTCGCAAGAGCAGGCAGCAAATAATATCTTGTATACCCAGAGACGCGGATTTACCGGCTGCTGCGTGAACGCCCCCGTCCGCCGTGACTCGCCCGACCGCCTTTGCTCGCGATCTCGCGTTGCTTTTCCGGATCCATGGCTGCGAAGCCACGTTTACCCGTACCCGCCGTACGTTTACGTGTTTTTGGCATATGTTGTTTTGGCATAGCTATTATTCTTCGTTCTCTTCTATGCTGCGATTGTTTACATCCGTGTCGCTGTCTTGAGTGAGACGCCCATGAGTCGCGAGTCCGCCCTTGCGACCGGCTTCGCGCGCCTCTTCAGATGTGAATTCGTGCGCCGTCCCTTTGGCGTGTGCGGCGCGGCCGCCCATAGAGGCGATTTCGCGTTGACGAGAAGCGTCCATAGAAGCAAATCCGCGGTTGCTTATTCCTTTGGCCATATGTTTTAAAGTTAGATTGATTTAAGACCGAGAAAGAACAGATGCTTGTGTGATCACGATCATGTCTCATTGCAACAGCATCCTGGTTTACCGTATCAACCATTGATGACGCGTCAAGCACATCCGGTAATAAAGAACGGGCGATTGAGGGTCGCCCGTTCTTGCTTCTGAATCGGTTATTGACGATCTTCATCTTTCTGATCGTTTCCTTGGTTTGGGTTTTGGCCCTGTTTATTATTGTTGTTTTGGCCCTGTTCGCGATTTGTGTTGTCCATATTGTGATTTTGGCGTTAAGAATAAGCGCCCAGAGAACATCCCGTGCAGCTGAACAAGGAATGTTCTGTTTCTACCGTAGCCAGGGGGTAGAAGGAGTGTCAAGAAAAATATCGTTTTTATGGCTAAGATTAAACATTGTTGCTTAGTCAAGCGTTTTTATCTTTCTTATTCACCTGGTCTATGTCCGGCCTGCTTGTGTCGACGTAAAACCGTCCGAGCCGCCACTTCGACTACGCGCTTGCCATAGCGTGCGGATCGTTCGGTATTTTGTTTGACGCGTTCGTATTGAAGTTATTCTTTGTAGCCAATACCACGTAAATGTTTATGTCCCGGCATATATCTGGAACATGAACACACGGTGCAAACTCCACGCGAGCTGATCAAAAAAGACGCCCATGAGGGAGCGCCTTTTGTCTTCATTTTAAAATTATTTTATTTCTGCTTTGCACGCTTTGCACTTACCAGAGAAAAGCATAAAGATCGCGGACAGGCCAACGATGACATAAATGATGCTGACGAGTAAGGGCCAGCGACCTACAAGCCATTCAACCAAATTAAATTTGAATGCACCAACTAATCCCCAATTAACGCCGCCAACCCAGAGAAGAATCATCGCTACTTTATGCCCGGCACACATTTTTCCTAACATAGAGATAAAGTGGAATGAATAAGAATTAAGTAAATATATTATAACATAAAGATGTATCAAAAAACAAAATCCCTGTCATTGGACGGGGATTTTGTGAGAAAAATATCTTAAGCTTTCTGGCAGGCCGTCTTGGCTGATTTCCAGGCATCGAGGGCTGCCTTGTGTGCGTTTTTCCAAGCATCGCGAGCCGCCTTTTCTGCCTTCTTGTAATTTGTACGAGCTGTCTTGGCTTCATCTTTTGATTTGTCTACCTTTGCCTTCTCGAGAGCTGCCTTTTCTGCCGTGAGTGCAGTCTGATGAGCGGTTTTCATGGCTGCAAGAGCTGCCTTTTCTGCTGCCTGATAGGTTTCGAGGCCAGCTTTGCGGCAAACTTCCATTGCTTTAGCTTTTTCGGATCTTTCTTGTTTTGTTTTGGTTGCGTTTACGGCAGTGCTAGAAGTGGCGTTAGAAGCGAGCGCTGGAGATGCGACTAATGAGGTAAGCATCAAGCCACTTAGAATAAGACGAGATACCTTCATAAAGAAGTGCCCAATGGGCGCTATTAAGAATAAAGAATTCAGCGATTCGAAAACCCGAATCTGTGTTTATATACCTGAGCTTGAGATAGAGTGTTACAAAACGATTTATTTTAAGCGAACGAAATATTTTTCGAGTGTTTTTTGGTATCCTGTAAAAAAAGGGATGGTGGATAAATCATCTTTTTCAGAAATCCACCTTAGCTCCTGGATTTCTTTTTGGTCCGTTTGGAACAAGGAGTTTCCCAGGAGGTGACACTGACAAACGACGACCAGATGAGCTTGTCCTGATTTTTTACTAACGCTAGGAAAGACGTCGTGGATGCCTAATATTTTTACGGTCACAC
>CAYPSC010000137.1:0-2987 GCA_964413385.1 uncultured Gammaproteobacteria bacterium
TTGCTGAGCGGCGTTATCAGCAATCACGAGGCAAGCTTCGTCGTGGAACGTTCCGCGCCATGATTTACTTGTTCATCACCAAAATTTTGTTGGCGCTCGCTATTGAGGTGCCGTTTGAAACGCTTCTGTATCATGAATTTAGCAGAATCACTCTTCTGATTAATGTCCTGTTCCCTCCCGTATTGATGTTTTTGGTTGGGGCGCTGATTACCGTGCCTGGCAAGGAAAATATTCTTCGCATTCAAAAAAGTATTGATGAGTTGCTTTCTATCGAAGGACCAAAGGGGAAAGAGATACGCATACCAAAAGAGCGCAAAGGCCTCAGCCGCTTTTTCTTTCGCTTGACCTATGCGGCTACGTTTCTTGTTACGTTTGGTCTGGTATTTTACGGACTGAGTTTGCTTAAGTTTACCTGGGTCAGTGCAGCGATTTTTGTGTTTTTCTTGTGTGTGGTGAGTTTCTTTGCCTTCCGTCTCCGCAACAATGCGCGCGAATATGTGATCACGAGTCGTAAAGATCAATTTCGTACGGTGGTCATTGATTTCTTTTCTTTGCCCATCTTACGCGCCGGCCAGTGGTTGTCGCAATCAGTATCCCGTATTAACGTGTTTATCTTCCTCTTTGACTTTATTATTGAGACGCCATTTAAGATTTTTTTGAATATTCTAGAAGAGTGGTTTGCCTTTATGAAGGAGAAAAAGGAAGAGATTCAATGAATGCATCTCACCATCCTTCTTTTTTGAAAAGCCTTATCCTTTTGATGTGGGTGTGTATTGTTGGCCTGTTTGTTGTGATTCGTTTGGAGGGAATTCACGTACGAGCGTTGCCGGCTTTAGTTCGTCACGAAGTTCAAGAAGCGGGAGCCTTGGGCCCGGTATTGATCGTTGTATTGTACGCTGCCTTAACGGTTTTATTTTTTCCAAAAGGAGGGCTTGATATTTTATCCGGTGCTTTGTATGGTCCGGTGCTTGGAAGCTTGATTGTTATCATTGGTATCAATCTAGCTGGCGCACTGATTTTTTGGTTCGGACGATTTTTTGGCAAACGTTTTGTTCATGAACATGGGCGCGGGTGGGTCAAAAAATACAATACTCTGCTTCGCGAGGAAGGTTTTATGACCATCTTGTTTATGCGATTGATCTTGGTGCCGTTTGATTTAGTGAGCTTGGGTGCTGGCATGTCTGATATCTCGTTTCGACAATACGCCTGGGGAACGCTCTTTGGCTCCTTGCCGGCGACGGTGACATTGGTGGTGCTTGGCCGGAGTTTTGGCCATCCACGTTCTTGGATTCTTTTTGGTGTTCTGCTAGTGGTTTCTGTAGGTCTTGCTTTTGGCCTTCGCAACTTGCCAAGAGTACGTAAAATGCTGTATAAGAACCCATCTCAGGATCAAGAGAAAAAGTGATGGAAGCTAGGATGATGGGGACTGGGGATGAAATATTTTATGTTTCAATTGATTTCCTCGTCGATAAAGAGTCGCGCTCGCTTGGGTGTTTTAGAAACGGCACATGGCGCGTTACAGACGCCGTTTTTTATGCCGATCGCTACTCGCGGAGCGGTAAAAACGCTTTCTTCATTTGATGTAGAACGTTTGGGTTCGCCGATTGTTTTATCAAATACCTATCATTTATGGTTGCGTCCAGGGCTTGAAGTACTGAGAGCGTTTGGTGGTTTACATAAATTCATGGATTGGAATGGGGCAATTTTGACTGATTCCGGAGGTTTTCAAGTGTTTAGTTTGGCCGGTCTACGGCGTTTGACGGAAAATGGTGTGGAGTTCCAGTCACACATTGATGGCGCCAAATTATTACTGACGCCGGAGTTGTGTATGGAGATTCAGCGAACGATTGGGAGCGATATTTGTATGGTGTTGGATGTATGTACCAAATTGCCAGCAACAGATGAGGAGCTCGCAAGCGCATTGGATCTTACGACGCGATGGGCATGCCGATCAAAGGAAGCGTTCGAAAAGACGCGAGCGGGTTCGATGAACCCACGAGCGAAACTCTTTGGCATTATTCAGGGAGGAACAAATTTAGCTTTACGGAAGAAGAGCGCAGAGGCGCTCGTGAATATTGGATTTGATGGATACGCGATTGGTGGGCTCTCGGTCGGTGAATCGACAGAGGAGGCGTGTGCCGTGCTCGATGTGCTGAATGAGATTTTGTCGAAAGATAAGCCGCGTTATTTTATGGGTGGCGCACAGCCGCATGAGATCGTGGAGTATGTGAGACGGGGAGTGGATATGTTTGATTGTGTTTTGCCAACACGGAATGCTCGTCACGGCCAGTTGTATCGGTTTGTACACGATGATCTTTCACAACCGAATTTTTATGAACAGGTGCAAATTACGAATGAGAAGTGGAAATTTTCGAATGAGTCACTGGTCCAAAATTCAGACGTGTTGAAATCCATCGACCAAGAGTTGTCACGATACACGATGGGATATTTGCGCCATTTGTTTACCGTGGATGAAATGCTTGGGTATCGCCTAGCAACGCTGGTAAACGTGCGGTTTTATTTGGAGCTTTTGAAAAAGATACGAGTTTCTATTGAACAAGGTTTGTTATAAATTCACCGAGCGCATTGTGTCCATTGAGCGCTCCTTTCGTGTACGCATTTTTATAAAACGGTGAAGGGTTTGAAAGAGCTGTTAGGATAGCGGTCGGGGTGGGAACTATGTTATTATTTTAAAATATGAAGGAACTACCCCCAGCGTTAGCGCAGGTGATCCCGCTGCCTGTGCAGGGAGAAAGGGCTGCGGAATCGGCTCTTGCGCGCGAGGAAGAGAGGAAGAAAGACATTTGCACCAAGGTGGCAAAGCTTGGGACACAAATTTTAAAATTGGAGGCAGATTTAGCTTCGATTGAAGAAGCGATAGCTTTAGCGAGCGGTCGTGATGATGATGACGTGGCTCGGTGGAAGGAGGAATTAGCCAGGCAAGAAGCTGAAGCATCGGCCAAGAAGTCGAGTCTAGGGGTCAGAAT
>CAYPSC010000138.1:0-2956 GCA_964413385.1 uncultured Gammaproteobacteria bacterium
CCAACTTAGTACGCCTTGGGCTCATCTCCGAAATAGTTGTGCGAGAAGAGGGAGGAACGGTTGAGAAGAAGCAACCGGGACTCAAGAAAAAATATTACAAGATCAACTCCACATTTGTTTTGTTGCCGGAATTATCCGCATTGATCAGCAAAGCGCAAGCGTTACTTGAGAAAAAATTAGATCAAGAAATCTCTCGCTTGGGTGATGTGCGCTATCTCGCGTTCCTTGGATTTTTTTTAGGGAAAGATTCTCATGCGCCCGTAGACTTATTTATCGTGGGAAAAGTCGAAAAGAAATCGCTTCAGGAACTATTGTCACGTGTGGAAAAAGAGTTGGGATTTGATATCAATTTTTCTTGCATGACCGTCGAAGAATTCCAGTATCGCAAAGATATTGCTGATCGTTTCTTATCGGCCATCTTGGAAGCGCCAAAACAAGTCGTGATTGATCGGCTCACAGAACGAGTGAATTAATGCGAGGGTTTTTAATCTTTTTATGTCTTGGTTATTGATCGATACTCATGCGCCAGGCATATTGAGAGTGGGCTGGTTGGGGCCAAAGCCATCTGTCAAAATCTATGAAGGACGGTCACATCAACTATTGGAAAAGCTCGGCTCGTTGAATGCTCTCAAGCAGAAAACGACAGGCGTTTGCGTGGTGAAGGGTCCTGGTTCATTCTCCGCGGTTCGTATTGGCGTTCTTGTAGCGAATTTGTTAGCCCGCGTCTTACGCGTTCCTTTGGTTGGTGTCTCTGTCGAGGAAGCTTCCGATGACTTGAGCCTAGCTCATGAGCTAGAAACTAAAAGCCACCAACCATCAAACATGGTAGCTCCCCTTTACGACGCAGAACCGAATATCACTCTTCCACGACCATGAAATTTTCTTGGAACATACTTTGGAGGATGATCCCGGGGGGACTCGTGTGGCTCACACTCTTGTTATCGATTTTGCTGTCGTTTGTGCGCCCACTATGGATGATCTATTTTATTATCCTTTTTGATCTATATTGGTTACTGCGTATTTTGTATTTCGTTCCATTCTTGATCACAGCTTGGGTGCGCTATCGTCGTGCGATAAAACGTGATTGGCAAGCGGAGGCCGAACGGTGTTCCGGTTACGATCGTGTCCGCCATCTTGTCTTTCTTCCCATGGTGAAAGAAGGATTGCCTATTGTGCGGGAGACGCTCACCCGCCTTGTGGAAAATCGATTTCCTGCAAAGCGCATGATGATTGTTCTTGCAGGTGAAGAGCGCGCGAGAGAACATCTTGAATCAGTCGCTGCCCAAGTGGTCGCGGAATTCCAGGACTGTTTTATGGCCTTTTACACGACCCTTCATCCAAAAAATTTGGAGGGAGAAATTATTGGCAAAGGTTCTAATCTGCATTGGTCAGCGATGGAAATCATCCCACGCATCCTTGAACTAGGACTAAAACCTGAGGATGTGGTCGTTTCTGCGTTTGATGTCGATGCCCTGGTTCATCCTCAGTATTTTTCCTGCATTACCTACCACTATTTAACCGTCCCTGATCCAACCAAAAGTTCGTACCAACCAATGGCGTTCTATAATAATAATCTATGGGAATCGCCCGCCGCTGTGCGCGTGGCGATGTTCGGCACAACCTTTTGGCTCATGACCGAGCTCGCGCGTCCAGAAGGAATGATGACGTTTTCTTCCCATTCCATGAGTTTGCGCATGTTGATGGACGTCGGATTTTGGCAAAAAGACATTGTTTCGGAAGATTCGCGCATCTTCCTCCAGGGGTTGGTACGTTATCACGGTGACTATCGCGTGACGCCGATTCATCTGCCCGTCTCCATGGATACGGTGATGAGTGGAAATTACTGGAAAGCATTGCCAGCTCTATACAAGCAACTCCGTCGTTGGGCCTGGGGCATAGAAAATTTCCCTTACATGGCAGAAGCTTTCCGTCGTGATCGCCAAATGTCTTTTATGACCAAAGTGCGCTGGCTCTTCAAACAGTTGGAAGGGAGCTACACCTGGGCCACGGCACCTGTTTTAATTTTCGTTTTAGGCTATTTACCTTTTTGGGTTGCGCCAGAGCAGTTTCGCTCGATTGCTTTATTTCAGAACACGCCCTTTACCTTGCAGTGGCTGATGCGTTTTTCTCTGATCGGTCTTTTTGTTTCCGCTGGCCTCGCTCTGACACTCCTTCCTCCGCGTCCAGTTTCACTCTCACGCCCCTATGCTTACGCGATCATCGTCTTGCAATGGGTCCTCTTACCGGTGACGTTCGTCCTTTTTGGGGCTGTTCCCGCGATTGATGCCTTAACGCACTTGATGCTTGGTAAGAATTTGGGATTCAATGTCTCGCCGAAGCGGTCTGCGGCCACACAAACAACGCCATGAGTATTCGTGCTGCGGGACGCTGGTCTATTCATGTTTTAGCCTGGAACGAAACGACGGTTTTGTCGGACTTTTTGAACTCTGTTGACCAGCAGGAAGGTTGGAATGGTCAGGTCACGATCGTTGATAACGCTGCTGCGGCTGGTGTTCGAAATTGGCTCGCCACACATTGGCCGGATGTGGTGACCTTACGAAATTTTCGTGACATGGGATGGGCACGCGCCATGAACCAGGCCCTAGCGTTAACATTGTCACGCTGGCCAAAGGAAGAACTGGCCGGACGATTTGTCGCCCTGGCTCATCCTGATGTTCTGTTTGAGCCTCATGTCCTTAAGCGTTTAGAAGGTGCTTTCCTGGCAGACTCGCAACTCATGATCGCCGGTCCCAAGATCTTGCGGGCAAGAGCATCGTTTGAGGATGAGGAGCAACGAGCGGTCGAGTTCACGGATATCATAGAAAACGTTGGTTGGATAAAAGATGGATGGAAAACGCACAAAATCGGAACGGGTGAAGTAGACAAAGGTCAGCATGACAATGTCGAATCATATCCATCTCCCACCTGTTGTGTTTTTCGTGCTTCGCTCCTACCC
>CAYPSC010000139.1:0-2954 GCA_964413385.1 uncultured Gammaproteobacteria bacterium
GAACAAGGTTGCAATCGTCTCATACCCAAGTAAGGAGTATTTTGGTTTACTCATTGAATCAAAAGAAATTGCAAAATCCCTGCGATCAATTTTTAGTTTCTTCTGGAAACATGCCTGAGGTGGGATCGAATTCTCGTTCTGGGATACAAAAATCCCTCGATTGCTCGAAGGATTTTTGTGGGGGTGCCGTGGTGGAGGAAGTGAGGACGAGCTTTAGAGGGAGGGACGATACCGCGATTTATATTCCAGATCTATGAAAGAAAAGAGATTGTGGTGTACAGTATCTGGTAGAGTACAGATTAACCATTCTCAAATTTCATATCGAAGAAATGGTGATACGTAAACCCGGTCAAAACGTACAGGAGGTCAATAAATCCATGAGCTTTTGCAAGGCCTAAAAAATTTGAAAAAATGTCAGATGCTGCTCTTGTAAATTCTGCAACGTGCGACTTTATTGATGGCGAGATCCTGTGTGTCAATGATTTACGGTTTCGATTTCTTGTAGGTTTAACGTTGCTCATCACCTCCTACCTAGAATGGCTCTTTACACCGTTTGCTTACGAGGATTTTCTATCCAGATATGACTTTACTTTGGCAAACGCACGGATTAATTGTGTAATTTCTTGCGAAGTATTTGCAGCGGTAAATGTTAAACGATGTGCTTCGTCTCCTTGTTTAACCATCGGGAAGGGGGCAACGGTCACCAAAATACCTTCGTCGAAAAGAATGTTTGCTGTCGCGATTAAGTCATCCGTGTTACCCACATAGACTGAAACGATCGGAAATCCTGTATTGTTAATGACTTTCAGCCCAAGTTTTCTTAACCCCGCAATCGCTTGATTCGTCAGGTCCCATAACCGTTTTCGATAGAGCTCGCCTTTTGTTTTGTTAATAGAGAGGCCTCTGAGGAGGGTTGCGAGAGATGCTGTAGGACAAGGACCGGAAAGATCATACGGAGTTGCAAAGGCTTGAATGAACGTTTTCATTTCGTGTGTACAGGCAACGAAGGCGGCGAGAGAAGAAAAAGCCTTAGAACATCCTCCTACATACAGAATATTCTCGTATGAAAGACCTAGATATTTTACGATACCATTTCCTTTGTGACCAAGGGGGTATTTTTTTGTTGGTCCCTCTCCAACGACCCCGAACCCATGCGCATCATCCACATATACCAGAGCTTGATATTTTTTTGCCAATTGAACTAATTGGCCGAGATCAACATAATCCCCCTCCATGCTGTACACCCCGTCAACCAGGATAACTTTACGACTATTCTCCTGGTGTTCTCGAAGATGTTTTTCCAGTGTTGCAAAATCGTTTTTTTCAAAACTGAGGAGCTTTGCTCCACTATCGCGTGCGATTTTAGCTGCTTCATACATCGTTTCGTGAGCAGATTTATCCAAAAACATAACCCCCGTCTTCCCTACTAACGCAGGTATAACCCCGATGGATATTAGTGTAACTGTTGGAAAAATGATCGTTGTTTCGGTCCCAAGGAGTCTTGCTAACTTTTTCTCCGCCTGGTCATAGATACCAGGACTTGCAACGAGTCGACACCAACTCGGATGAACTCCCCATTTTTTTATACTATCGCCTACGTCCAACTCCATCTCTGGATCCAAATCCAGACCTAGATAATTACAGGAAGCAAAATCAGTCACCCAATGGTTCTTGGAGGTTCGAATTTTCCTACCGTTGATTTCTCGAGCGATCACGTTATATTGCTTCATGTTTGCAAACATCCGCCTAATCAGTGATCGACGATTTTCTTCCAAATTTGATTGAATGAGTTTATGGGTGACATTGTCCATAATGAGAGGGTTAGTTTTTATTAGACTTCCAACTCAAAGTAACGAACCACATCCTTGTATTGTTCCCATGCCCGGGATAGTCCTGGAAAGGACTGTTTTGAAAAAATCGTTTTCACCGTTCGAACAAACTCAAAAAACGATCCGACTACCATGTAACTCACAGCCCGTTTCCCCTTTTCTTGATATGCGGAAAATGCAACGGGGATTAAGCTAAATTTCTCCGGGCTCGTGCCAAACAGATGCTTCTCAATAAGTATCTTGTATGTATCGATTTCTGTCTCCTGGATGAGATCAGAGATAGCGGTAGCAATCACCTGGCCCAGTATGTTCAATTTTTTTAATAGTAAATCATAACGCGTGCTTCCAAGCCAACGGGCATTGATTTCTGTAATAAAGAAATCTCTTTGATGCACAAAAGAATCAAACCCAATGATTAATGGGTTGCTAGCGATATACCCCTCATGACAAGCTCCCGCAACGGCGCGATTCACGTTTTCTATCCACGCGGGAGATGGTTTTAGTTCTGGATGAAAGATGCTGCCATATGTTCCTCGGTTGTCGCAGAGCTTGGCACGTACATTCAGAAGCTCTGCACGATCCTTGAAGGTCACGAATGTTGAACTTACCTCCATCGAATTCTTGGGAACGGACGCTTGAACTAACATATCCCTACTCTTATTGAAAGCGGTCCTCTCAAGGTTGAAGTCATCCGGCTTGTCGATCCGTGAGACATTACTTCCTCCACCGATTCCGTTGAGCTTTAAGAATAATGGATAATCCTTTAGGGAGAAATGAGTATGGATCTTCGTCAAGACGTCCACGTCTGATCCGCGAAGGTACAAAGATCCCGGAATCCTGAAACTATATTTTTTTGCTAATTCGTCTAACGAACTCTTTTTATTCAAAAAGATACTTACCTCTAATAAATCCTTTATATCAAATATTTCAGCTAGAAGGTAAGATAAGCTGGTTGTAGATATCTTTTTGTATCCATATTCAATGGCTAGAGAGTGCGCTCTTGTATAAAACATCTTTGGAGGCGAATAAAAAATATTCCGAGTTGTCTTCAGACCTAATCTCGCATACATTTCTTGCAACCAGGTAATCAAATGCTTACACCCAACGAAGTCCCCGTTTAAGAGG
>CAYPSC010000140.1:0-2947 GCA_964413385.1 uncultured Gammaproteobacteria bacterium
ATCTGGCGGTGATCGTAGAAGGAAATATGGATGTCGTGAGTTCGCATCAGTTCAGTATTGGAAATGTTGTAGCAGCGAGCGGTACAGCCTTGACCGCAGAGCAATTAGCACTCATCAAACGCTTTACAAATAATATTTCCATCGCGTTTGACCAGGATAAGGCTGGTCAGGCAGCGACTTTGCGTGGATTGGATTTGGCACGGAGCCAAGATTTTTCGATTAAAATCATCACGCTACCGCCAGAATGTGGAAAAGATCCGGATGAGGCGGTGCGTAAAAATCCGCAGATTTGGAAAGATGCGATTAAAAATGCTGTGAGCATCATGGAGTGGATTTATCGCCAAGCCTTTAAAAATCGACACGCGGATCAGCCAGAGGAGAAGAAGTTAATCGCGCGTGACATATTAGCAGAAGTTGTAAGGATTGTGGATCCGGTTGAGCGAGATCATTGGATAAAAAAATTAGCGTTTGATTTAGGAGTCGGTGAGGAATCGTTGCGAGAAGCGTTAAAGATGCAGGGAGTGCGGGGCACTCAAGGGCCGAGGCTGATCACCAAAGCCGAGCCTGTAAAAGTGGCCGCAACTAACCGGACGCCTGAACAAGAGAAAAACCGTTTGGTTGTCAGTTTAATTGTGGCGAAGCCAGAGCTTTTGTCCAAGGGAATTGATGAAATAGGCTTGGAAATTGAAGAATTTATAGATGAAGAAGCGAAAGGCCTTTACGCGGCATTAAAACGCGCGTATACTGCAGACAAATCATCTTTATTGACCCCTCATTCAAATGGGGCAAGAATCCGCCCACCGGCACATTGGATGCCGGAAGAGGCGAAGGCATTGGAGTCTTTTTCGTTCTTTGGGGAAAGGGAAATAGAAGGGCAGGCCCTTCATGAGATCGAACAAACCATGATGCAGAGCGTGGAATCTATGCGTCGCGAACGCAAGACGCGTGAACGGCGACGTTTAGAGCAAGAAATGCGAGAGGCTCAACTACGTGGAGACAAGCAACGCGAGGAAGAGATCGCTCGCGAATTTAATCGTTGGATTTAAGCCCTATCTTCTCGATGAGGTTTTCATTTTTGCATGATTTGTTATGTTGAAGAAAATGAAGAAGTTGATTAAAAAGAAATTTCACCCATCTAAACCTAGTCATACTAAGGTGGTAAAGAAGATGGTGAAAGTAGCACCAAAACTCGTCAAGAAACAGGCGGGAGCGCCAAAGGCGATATCTCGCACAACGCCCTATGTAAAGGCTGCGGTTCCTACGGAGGAGATCGAGCGGTTGTTTCAGAAGGCGCGGGCACGCGGATTCGTGACGGAGAACGAAATCCTCTATGCGTTTCCGGATGCGGAAGATTACATCGACGCATACGAGGGTTTTATTGATCGATTAGATGCAGCAGGCATCGGAGTCGTCGAACAGAAGGAAGGGATTTTGGGGCGGGTAGAGGAGCGCCAAAAAGTTTTGGAAACGCTGCATAGCGCTGAGGATAAGCGTGCCAAGATTGATTTGTTTGATCTTACGGCTGATTCGATCCAGATGTATTTGCGCGAGATTGGTAAGATTCCATTGCTGACAGCGGAAGAAGAAGTTGCGCTGGCGAAACGGAAAGAAAAAAACGACAAAGAAGCAGAAAAAATTTTGATTGAAGCTAACCTACGTCTCGTTGTTTCGATTGCGAAGAAATTTACGGGTAAGTCGCTTTCATTGTTGGATTTGATTCAAGAAGGAAACATTGGTTTGTTCCGTGCGGTAAAAAAATTCGAATATCGTAAAGGATTTAAATTCTCAACCTATGCCACGTGGTGGATTCGTCAGGCCATCACCCGTGCACTAGCGGATCAGTCTCGTACCATCCGTATTCCGGTGCACATGGTAGAGACGATCAATAAATTCCAGCAGGTAGAGCGTGAGTTGATTCAGGAACTAGGTCGTGAACCATTGCCAGAAGAGATCGCGGCAGAGATGGGACAAGAGCTGGACAAGGTGCGGCACATCATTAAGATTTCGCAAGACACGGTCTCATTGGAGACGTCAGTTGGTGATGATGATGAGGATTCAACACTGGAAGATTTCATTGAGGATATTAAGAACATCACGCCTGATCGCGCGGCGGCACTGCAACTTTTGCGTGACTACGTGAAGGATATTGTCAAAGATTTGAACCCGCGTGAGCAAAAGATTCTGGAATTACGTTTTGGATTGACCGATGGTGTCTCGCATACACTTGAGGAAGTAGGAAAGGAGTTCGACGTTACCCGCGAACGTATTCGTCAGATTGAGGCAAAAGCGTTGGAAAAAATTCAACAACATCCATCTATTCGAAGATTGGCAGATTACTAAGAACTGAATCCATTATGTTGAGTGAACAGAAGGCTGTTTTAGGGGCAGCTGAATCGTCTGGACACGAACGATTTGATGACCGAGCACTGCTAAAAGATATCAAAACCTTAATGGATAACATTAAGGAAAAGAGAAAGGCGCAGCGCGATTTGGATTTATTTTTAGGCGTAGAGCAATCGCAATTATTCGACGGGATGAAGATGGATAACTCACCGGAGTCCAGAGAACGATTAGAACGTTATCGCGTGATGCGAAAACGGGAATTGGACATTACTCAAGAACTTCAGCAATTATATGCTGAGCTAAAGGATGTATACGCGCAGGCCCAGATGAGAATGGTAAAGATTTCTGGGGCGCTTGAGCATAAAGGAGTGATTGCGCTAGAGAAGGTTGGTTTGGCACAAGAAATAGTAGGAGAGTATCAAGCTGTCTTTGATGAATTAAGGAAGCTGGGAATTCAGCGTTGACGAGACAAAAAAGGTCGTGCTACGATCTCCCCGCATTTTGCGGTCCTTAGATCTGAACACGCAGGAAGGAAAATTTTAAGAAAAGTTATAGACGAATATTCCGAGGTAGCTCAGCGGTAGAGCAGGGGACTGTTAATCCC
>CAYPSC010000141.1:0-2943 GCA_964413385.1 uncultured Gammaproteobacteria bacterium
TCCGCACCATATCATGATCGTCACCACCAAGGGCGATGGCGAGAGCGAAACCGTAGGGCAGCTTCGGCCTGATCTTGCGGGCCGCCTTGCCGATGCGGTTTTCGGCACCCACGCCCTGGATTTCCACCATCAATCAATACAGTCGTTCCGTTCGGAGTTCGAATGAATGTGCTGTCGCCCTGACCAACGGCGAGCAGGTCAATAACAAGCCTTCCAGCGTAAGGCACTGTCGGGCAGTTATGCGACAAGGCCCTTCGTTCGTTTGGCCGACCTAACTGGGACCAACAAAGCGTAATCGTTACGGACAGTACGATTCGCAAAATATCGCGCGTTCGAAGCGGCACATCCCCCACCGAGCTCCTCCGTTACCCACTTATCGGAAGTTTTCGGGCTAGGTTGAGGGTAACTTATTGCAATTCAATGCCTATCTCCTGCGATGTCGCGCAGACGAACTGGATGGGTGCAATTTACCTGCTGAGAGCCCCAACCTGCGCAGCTCCTTGGCTTCAATACTCAAGAAATCCTGCAATATTCCGATGTTAACAACATAGCTCAAATGCCCTGCCCGCAAAATCAGGGATGGGTTTTGGAAAGGAACTCGATGGCTCGTAGAAGAAAGGGAAATGATGCAGCTGGCGTTCTATTCATAGTGCTGCTTATCGCGGCTGTGATCCTTGCGTGTTTCGCGCCGGCAATCTTCCTTCACGCTCTCTTCCAACGCTCATACAAAAAAATACCGAACGAGATTCCTGGTAAGCCTTGGGCACTATTGTGGTCGGTGTGCGCGTGCGGAGCGCTATACGTCGGGGGCGGCGTCGTCCTCTACGAGGTTTTCGGAGCACAGAATCAGTACCAGTTCTTTGAACTGCGCACATGGAGTCCAGTAATAGGACTTGCCTCCTTCGTTTCGCTTCCTGCATCTATCGCGTACTTCATACAGTTAGGAAAGCTACGTACTCGGAACCCACAACTCTGGAGCGCCACCGCGCTTTCTCACAACATTCATGCCGTTGTTCCGCAGGTTCGGGTCAGCCCCGCGACTCTGCTGAATACCTCTACAGCGAGTCAGACCACTACGACCCCAGCGCCGAAGAAGTCACGGCCCGAGAAATCAAATGCGAAGGCAAATGTACCACGGAGCACAGATGAAATTGCCAGAACCATCAAGAAAAGTCTGAACGGGCTCGTTGGAATGGAAACCCTCACGACACAGCTCGCGTCTGATCTTTTTGAATTTCTTTCCAGCTCAGACAGTCGAGGGCGGGTGTTTTGGGGTGCTCCAGGAACAGGGAAAAGTGAGGTAGCGCAGAGGCTAGCAGGACTTCGTCGCGGAATACCTGGGATAGAGTTCTCAGATACCGAAATTCAATATGTTGCCGGGGTTGACGGAAAGATCGAGATCAAAGAAATCGTTGAGTCTATCGAAGAACGCGGTGTTGTATTCATCGACGAAGCAGACAAGTGTCTCGATCCCGCTGCTGGTATGGTCACTGCGTCCGAGGCCAAGCAACTTCAATATGCGCTCGTCACTCATTTTTCTCGCAAACCAATCTATTGGGTTCTCATGGGAAGTTTCTCGGCCATGCGTGCGGAAGGTCCAATCACTTACGATGCGCTTAGCAATACCTTAGGTAAAGAACTTGCGTCGCGTCTTGATTTTGCAGACTGGCAATTTCCATCTTGGACGATTGAGTCACTTCTCAAAGCGGTTTCGAAAGCTAGCGAAAAGCGAAAACTTCGCTACGATGACGAAGCGCTGCTCGCAATAGTTCAATACTGCCTCTCAACAGGGGGCGGAGTTAGAACTTTCGAACTTTTCGATCAGGCGCTAGCGCGTCGGATGCAATCCAGCGCCGGTAAAGTTTCCGAAAACTCAACTGTTACCCTGTCGATTGCGCAAGAAGCTTTGGCGCGCTTTGGACACAAGGCGGCATGATTGTGACTACGAATAAAGACCAAAACAGCACAGAGGAATCAGCTGAGTCCTATTTGTGGAAAACAAAGGTAGCTCCATGCGTAGTTGAGGGCGAATGGTCAGGAGAGCTGCGCGAGCATTGGGATGTCGATGGGTTCGAAGTCTCCATTGAGTTGCTTCGATTTGAAAAGTGCGCAAACGATCACGTGTTTTCACAGATCAGTTCCGAGTACTATTCAGCAACACCATACTTGCTTGAGTTTAGAATTCGAAACGGGTCAAAAACAAAATTCGACCTGCAGGATTTTTATAAACATTTTGCTTTGATTGATTCCGATGCCTGCGAGTATTCTCCGATCGGAGAAATTGATTTTTTTGACGAAAAGTTCTCCGAGCTTTTGTCGACCAAAAGAATTGTCTCGCCGAAGTCGGCCAAGACGGTAGTCATATTGTTCGATTTGCCCGTTGAAAACGTTCCGTATTGGTTCGTGCTGAAGAAGAGCGAGTCTCAACTCAAAAGCGCATCTGGCGACCAGGCAGCGCCGTCCGGCGATAAGAACTGCGATGGGGACAATAACGATTCTCAACCTGAAGATGAGTCTACGTCAGTCGATGTTGCGTCCCTTGAAAAGCAGTTTCGCAAAAGCTGTGTCGGCCTTGTGGGCTTGGATGAATTAACAAAACACCTCGCATATGACTTCAATGATTTTTTTCTGGGGAGTGAGAGTCGAGCGCGATTGTTCTGGGGCCAACCTGGAACGGGTAAGACTGAGCTGATCCAACGGATTTCAGGACAACGTTTCGGTATTCCCGGATTAAATGTTCGGGGAGTCGAAATCGTCTATGTTTCTGGAGTGGACGGGAAACTAGAAATTAAGAACATCGTCGATCGCCTGCCCTATAGAGGGATAATTTTAATTGACGAGGCAGACAAGTGCCTAGATCCGAAAGCTGGAATGGTGTCGCAGGCGGAGGCTACTCAGCTACAACACGCAATCGTTACCCACTTTTCGCGCAAGGTGCTTTAC
>CAYPSC010000142.1:0-423 GCA_964413385.1 uncultured Gammaproteobacteria bacterium
GTCTGGAGGTGGAGGTGTGACGGGTGAGCAAGCGTTTACCCTCTTTGCAACCTATGGTTTTCCTATTGAATTGACCGAAGAGATTTTGTACGAGAAAGGACAGGCAATCGATCGTAAAACGTTCGAGCATGAATTTAAGAAGCATCAGGAATTATCTCGTACAGCATCAGCGGGAACGTTTAAAGGTGGTCTGGCCGATCATTCGGAAGAGACGACGCGTTTACATACAGCCACGCACTTATTGCATCGCGCGCTCAAAAATGTGCTAGGGGATCATGTTGAACAGAAGGGTTCAAATATTACAGCCGAGCGCCTACGTTTTGACTTTTCCCATACGCAGAAGATGACTCCAGAAGAAATTCAACGTGCTGAGGAGACCGAAAACGAAATCATTCAAAAAGATTTGCCTGTTAAATATTAAGA
>CAYPSC010000142.1:433-2917 GCA_964413385.1 uncultured Gammaproteobacteria bacterium
CGGTAGAGGAGGCCAAGAAACGTGGAGCGATCGGACTTTTTGAAAAAAAGTATGGGGAAAAAGTGAAGGTGTATTTTGTTGGGGAACCATCCAGTGAATTTTCTATTGAGATTTGCGGCGGTCCGCATGTCACGCATACGGGTGAACTTGGATCATTCAAGATTCAAAAAGAAGAAGCGGTGTCCGCGGGCATTCGTCGCATCAAGGCAATAGTCACTGGACCTGTATAAAATAATAGACGCGGCAGGGAACCCTTGGTATCCTAATACAACTATGGAAAATATTGCCGCCCATCCTCTTCGTTTATCGCTGGGAGTTTTATTAAGTGCGCTCGGTTTGACGATTGCCTTTCATTTTTTTCTTGCAGAGCATAGTCACGGTTTTTCCTTCGTCTTGTTTGTTCTCTTATCTGTTGCTGCTATCCATATTGTTGCCTGGCTTGGTCGAGGCTTTCATAATCGCTGGGCGTATGTATTTCTTATTCCGGTCGTCTTCAACATCGTGGCAGAAGCGTTGTACGATAACGGAGTCGTTCACATCCTGCCATTTTTGATTACATTCACATCCCTTGCTTTCTTTGCATATTGGCTGACATCGCCTCCGCGATCGTGGCGCGAAGTAAATTGTCTCTGGACAGGAAGGTTTATTTTTCAAACTGTTTTACCTTTTTTGGGCCTTACCCGGTTGTTCCAGGGGCGCTCATGGGGGAGTCGTATCGGGCGAATTGTCCTTGGTCTACTCATTGCTTTGCCGTTTCTTTTGATCATCGGTGCTCTCTTTGCCTCGGCCGATCCATTGTTTTCGCATGCCTTAGGCCAGATTTTCTCTTCATCATTTTGGGCCAGGCTTGCCCCACGATTGCTCCGAGATATCATCGTTGGTATCTGGTTTTTGGGGTTTGGGTGGACCATAATTATCCGCATCTTAGACAAAAAAGTATCAACGGCTCGTGGCGAGGGCCTCCGCCTAAAGGAACAAACAGCGCTCTACGCTTTTCTCGGTATCCTCAATCTGTTCTTTTTATTGTTTATCGGTTTTCAATTGGTCTATTTTTTCGGTGGCCAGAATTTGATCCAATCGCAGAACATCACGTATGCTACGTACGCACGCGAAGGTTTTTTTCAGCTCCTCGCGGTCGCGGGCCTTGTATTCGCTCTGAATGTGGTTCTGTATTGGTTGACGGATTTTCGTGATCGTGTCACGCGTTTTTTGAACACGGCGCTGATTGTGGAAACAGGTGTGGTGATTGCTGCAGCGATTCGACGGCTAAGTCTGTATATTGATCAATACGGTCTCACGGTTTCGCGCTGGTGGGCGATGGCAGCCATTTTTCTGATCGCGGCCGTTCTTTTTGCGATTCTTATCTCATCCCTCGCACGATTCTCTTATCCAGCGGTCTCTCGAATATTGTTTATCGCATTACTCATCGTTGTCTCAACGCTCCTTCTGGTAAACGTTGAATCGTTTGTTGTCCGCTGGAATGGCGATAGATTCCTTGCGGGGAAAACGAACGATCTGGATACTGATTATTTCACCACGCTTACTTCTGATGCTGGGCCAGCGCTGGTAGAACTCGTTCTCCAAAAGTGGCCGACACAAAATCCGAAGGCTCTTTTAGGAGATAGGGAAAGGATTTGGCTTATCAACAATGAGAGGGTCAATGTGAGCGCCCAGGATAGGTTGCGGACCTATCTTCAGCTCTGGCGACCGCGTGTCCTCTCTCCGGATTGGCGCGATCGAACGTGGTTTGAATATCGAACACGGAATGCCCTAAGGCGGTTACCATGATTGACGATTTTGTTCACTTTTTCTAAACTACAGATACTTCTGATTCCATTTTATTTTTTCATGTTCATGATCAATTCCTATGGCCGCTAAGGGCGTGAAGCGAACAAAAGGCGCCCAGAAAACAAACTCGTCCCCGAATAAGGATTTTGTGGTTGTAAAGGGGGAGATTGAAGAAGCGCTTCCAGCCGCCACCTTTCGAGTAAAACTAGAAAATGGACAATCCATTATCTGTTATTTGGCTGGAAAAATGCGTATGAACCGCATTCGATTGACCCCTGGAGACGAGGTTCAGGTTGAGATTACGCCTTACGATTTGACAAAGGGTAGGATTACATATAGACTTTAGCCCACAAATAGGTCTTCCTCGTGTGAAGATCTTCAGAAGTCAAAAGTCAAGCAAAAGTCAGAGGTTCGGCTGTCCTGTCACGCTTTTGAACTTTTTCCGCCCGAGGCGGATCCGCTCTTTGCGGAGATCTAAACTTTTGACTTTTAATTTGTCTACTCACGTTTCACGAGCGCGCTATGAAAGTTCGATCTTCTGTCAAAGCTATGTGCCGGGAGTGTCAGGTGATCCGTCGGAAAGGGCGGGTGGTTGTCATCTGCAAAAAAAATCCTAAGCATAAGCAGCGCCAAGGATAATTAAACCTTTGATTTTGAGCTTTGTATTTATGGCACGTATTGCTGGAGTCACTCTTC
>CAYPSC010000143.1:0-1384 GCA_964413385.1 uncultured Gammaproteobacteria bacterium
GGCTATGGGATCGGGTAGAAAAGGAAAAGAGACCCTTGTCGCTCATACAGTCCTTTTGGATAAGGATGAAATTCCCCTTTGGAGTAAGATGAATACAGCTGCCCATCTCAGTGCTGCTTTTGCAGCACGTGAAGGGAAAAGATTGATCGGCATCGAAATGACGGCTACAAAAGACGGTGAAAAGATTCCTATGGATATTCAGCATGCCATTATGATAAAACGAGCCAATCGATCGAGCGAGCTGCTTGCATTAAAGCGGGCAGCAGAGCAAGCTGGTATGCGAGTCACTTGCGTGACTCAAAACATGCAGGATACAACCGATAATCGAAAGGTGAAGCTCATTCATGAAGAAAAAATGGCAGATCAATTAGATTTTTTAGGAGTGTTAGTATTCGGTCCAAAGAAAATGGTAGAAAAACTTACCGAGCACTTTCCTTTATTGGAAGGGTGATACCGTCTCTCCATTATGCTGGATATCCGTTACATCCGTGAACATGCGGACGAAGTCAAACAAAACGTCAAAAACCGCGGCGTGAGCGTTGATATTGATGCTTTCTTAGCGCTTGATTTGCAGCGATTAAAACTACTGCAGAAGACGGAAGAACTGCGCCGTGAGCGAAATGAGGTGGCAGAAAAAATGAAAACGGCTACTCCAGAAACGCGACCAGGAATCATTGAACAAGGAAAAAGATTAAAAGAAGCACTGGCGGCGGTTGAAGTAGATCTGTCGTCAAAAGAAGAAGAGTGGAAGAAGGTCTATCTCCAGATTCCAAACATGACGCATCCGGATGTCACGGTTGGCGTAAGTGATGCGGACAATAAGGAAGTAAAAGTCGTAGGAAAAGTAAAAGAGTTACCATTCAAACCAAAAGACCACGTGCAGCTCGCGGAACAGTATGATTTGATTGACTTTTCTCGTGGGGCAAAGGTTGCAGGCGCTAAATTTTATTTTTTAAAAGGAAAAATGGTTCTCCTAGAACAAGCGCTTATTGCGTGGGCGATAAAGGAACTCGTCGCGGAAGGTTTTATACCAATGGTAACGCCTGATTTGGCTAAAGATCAGGTTTTGCTTGGAACGGGATTTAATCCTCGTGGACCAGAGACGCAAATTTATTCTTTAGAAAATTCTGATCTCTCTCTTATTGGAACGGCTGAGATTCCTCTGGGAGGATATCACATGGATGAAGTGATCGATGAAGACCGATTACCATTAAAATATGTCGGCCTCTCACATTGTTTTCGCACCGAGGCTGGAACCTATGGTCGCGAATCGTATGGTCTTTATCGTGTCCACCAATTTTCGAAGGTAGAAATGTTTGTCTTTTCTACACCAGAACAATCCGAGGCGATGCATGAAGAACTGCGGCGGTTGGAGGAAATGCTC
>CAYPSC010000143.1:1394-2890 GCA_964413385.1 uncultured Gammaproteobacteria bacterium
GTACAGGGGATTTGGGTGGGCCGGCCTATCGTAAATATGATCTAGAGGCGTGGATGTGGGGGAAGGGCGAAGGAAAAGGGGATTGGGGTGAGGTGACGAGCGCGTCCAACTGCACGGACTATCAATCGCGTCGATTGAATATCAAGGTGCGTCGCAAGGACGGCAGTGTTGAATACTTACACACGTTGAATGGCACAGCATTAGCCTTATCGCGTGCACCTATTGCCATCTTGGAGAACAACCAACAAGAAGATGGATCGATTGTCATCCCAAAGGTGTTACAACCATACTGTGGGTTTGATCAAATTGGTTAATTACCCATGACTGAAAAAACGTGGGTGGAGATTTCGCGACGGGCACTCATGCATAACGTTCAAATGCTATCTCGTGTAGTAGCGCCGGCTGGTTTGATTGTTCCAATTAAAGGCAATGCCTATGGTCACGGGATGATGGAGATAGCAAAGCTTCTTGGTGAGGCCAGAGTGTCATGGTTTGCCGTGGATCATTGGCAAGATGCTATCGACTTAAGGCAGGCTCACTTCCCTCAACGGATTCTCTTGATGGGATATGTTCCAGTTGAACAGATAAGGAAAGTCCTTTCCAATCGTATTGATATAGACGTGTATACACAAGAAACATTGGATGAAGTCATCCGATGTGCGAACGCAAAATGCCCAGCGTTTCTTCATCTGGAGATAGAAACAGGTTTTGTGCGGCAAGGTATTTCTTTACAAGACCTTCCCGTTTTTTTAAAAAAAATAGCGGCTGTAAAGTCTGTGAATCTAGAGGGTGTTATGACCCACTTTGCGAATGTCGAAGATGCAAAAAAACAAACATACGCTGCCTATCAACTCGCGAAACTTGCTCAAGCTAAAACAATTGTCGCGCGTCATGGTTTCTCAAAAGTAAAATATCACATGGCATCAAGCGCTGGTGCTATGCTTCTGCCAAGAAGTCGTTTTGATTTTGTCCGTACAGGAATAGCAACCTATGGTCTCTGGCCGGCTGAAGTCACGCGCCACGAAATGGAGCAGCGAGATCCGCATTTTTTTCTCATGCCTGTTCTTGCTTGGAAAACGGTTGTGGCCCAAGTGAAATGCATCAAAAAAGGAACGCCTGTGAGTTATGGTTTAACAGAGCGAGTGAAGCGTGATTCGATTGTGGTTGTTTTGCCTATTGGATATTTTGATGGATTTGATCGTGTAGGTATGTCTCGGCGGGCGCACGTTCTTATTCATGGTCAGCGTTGTAAGATTCTCGGGAGAGTTTGTATGAATATGTGCATGGCCGATGCGACAGATGTGTCAAAAATTTCTGTCGGTGACGAGGTGATTATCATTGGGAAGCAGGGCATGCAGGAAATAACGGCAGAAGAGATGGCGGATAAAATGAAGACAATTAATTACGAGATCGTGACACGCATCAATCCTCTGATTGTCCGGAAAATCGTTTCTTGAGTATTATGAAGCTATGGGAGTATTAGAGGAGGGGATGAG
>CAYPSC010000144.1:0-2870 GCA_964413385.1 uncultured Gammaproteobacteria bacterium
CCTATTGACTACGTGCCAGATCCGCGCAATCTTATCAACAAACTTGTTGGATACAAAAGCGTGATCGACGTAGAGAATAGCGTCACGATCGTTGAAGACTTATTGTTCGCCGTGCGCCAATTGATTGAAAAACATGGCACAGGTATTTTCCACGTGACCAATCCAGGAACCATGCGTCATCGTCAATTGATTAATCTGTATCGCGAGCTGGTGGATCCAACACATGCCTGTGAATGGATCACGGACGAAGAGATGATGGCGCGCGGCTTAGCTAAGGCAAGACGCTCGAATTGCATTCTTCAATCTCACCGCTTAGCTGAACTTGGGATTCATTTACGTCCGATCCAGATTGCTTTGCGTGAGACTATGATGAAATACGCGGCAAATATGCGAGAAACACAGCGCCAACAGCAGCCAGCTATTTTGGCAAATCTTTCTCACGAGCAGTCTCCCCAACCATACAACTTTCTGCGCATAAACCATTCGCTAAAATCCAAAGACATGAGAGGTGTGATTTTGGCCGGTGGCAAAGGGACACGTCTTGCCCCTCTCACAAATGTCACGAATAAGCACTTGATACCGATCCTCAACAAACAAATGGTCCTCTATCCATTGCAGACGCTCTTAGATTGCGGACTCAAGCAAATCCTCATCATCACAGGACCAGAGTTCGCCGGGCAATTTATGAATCTACTTGGTTCTGGAGCTCAGTTCGGTGCGCGCTTTACGTATCGCATTCAGGACGAAGCTGGAGGGATCGCTCATGCTCTCGCCATGGCAGAAGATTTCGTTGATGGGAGCCATTGTACGGTTATTTTGGGCGATAACATTTTTGATGAGAGTTTTGCGCAGGACGTAAGCAATTTCCAATCAGGCGCCATGGCGTTTTACAAAGCCGTCCCAGACCCAGAACGCTTTGGAGTCATGGATCTTGCTGCGAACGGCAGCGTGCTGTCTATCGAAGAAAAGCCCGAGCAACCAAAATCAAACTTTGCTCAAGTGGGACTTTATGTATATGACCACACCGTATTCGATATCATTAAAACCTTACGACCATCTGGGCGTGGCGAGTTAGAAATCACGGATGTGAATAACGAGTACTTGCGAAATCATCAATTGATCGCGCGGCCTGTTCGTGGTTTCTGGTCTGATGCTGGCACGTTTCCAAGCCTCAAACGAGCGAGTGAATATTTTGCCAATAAACAAGGCATCCGATAGAGAAAAAAAATTTTGCGTTTTAACGTATACTTTGATATCCGCCCAGGATGCCCTTTTTCGTGCAGACAAATTGCCACAATTGGTTTGAACGCGATCGGAATGAACCGGCACAGCTCAACAGATAAAAAGACCACATACGGAAAAATCGGTCTCCGTAAGTTTCTTTAAGTCGTGGCCAGGCCGAAACAAAGTTCGCATACCATGCCATCAGCGTTTTATCGTAATCTGCACTAAAATTATGGAGATCCTCGATGACAAACGATCCCTCCACAGCCTTCGCTAGCTGGGCAATCGACGGAAGGACGGAGTTTGGAAAAATGTATTTTTCGATCCAAGGATCCGTGGATTGAACAGAGCGTGCCGAACCAATGGTATGAAGAAGAAAACAACCATCATCTTTGAGACAGCGCGAAACGACGCGCATATAATGATGGTAATTTTTTGGTCCAACGTGCTCGATCATCCCCAGAGAGATGACATGATCAAAAACCTCGTCCACATCACGGTAATCCTGAAGACGAATTTCAACCGGGAGATTTTTACAACGTTCACGCGCTAACGCGACTTGCTCTCGAGAGACAGTGATTCCTGTTACGCGCCCCCCATATTTTTCCGCAGCGAATCTCGCAAAGCTCCCCCACCCACACCCAATATCGAGTACCTGTTGACCTGGCTTCAGTCCGATCTTTCGACATACCAAATCTAGCTTCGCTTCCTGCGCTTCGTCCAAACTATGAACATCCTTCCAGTAGCCGCATGTATAGGTCATGCTCTTGTCTAACATAGCCTCATAGAGATCATTACCCTTGTCGTAGTGCGCCTTGGCGATCGTGAAGGCCCGTTTCTTGTTCTGGCGATTCAAAAGAACGGATGCAAGCCCGAGAGCCAGAGATGGCCAATGCTTCTTTAGCTGTTTACGGATGTCATCCCGAAGCAACCGTGCGATCAACTCATCCAACTGATCACATTCCCACCATCCGTCCATGTAGGACTCACCCAAGCCAAGAGAGCCTTCTCGTAACACACGAACGAAAAACCGAGCGTCATTCACTCGTATATCCCACGGCCTGGTACCGCTTATTCTAATATCATAAGGCTCTAAAAGGGTTGCGACCGTATCCATGAGGCGCTTAGTCATGAGTGTATTCTATCTTATTCCGATTTTTTTTCCAGCTTTAAACCCGTTCCGTTCTCGACTGGCTTGTTAGGTTCTACACCTACCATCCGTTCTCTCCTCTCTCTCCTCCACCGGCTGCCTCTTCTTTATCTTTTGGACTTGTCCCGCGCCCCGCCTGTCCCCCTTTTCGCCCAATCTCGGCCATATGCTCCCGATTCTGGCTTACCACCTCACCACCTTTGCGTCCGATTTTAGCCATATGCTCCCGATTCCGACTTACCGCTTCTCCCCCAGCACGCGTTTCTTCGTCAGCACTCGCGAGTCCGCGTTTGCTTGAATTTTGATCGCGATTTTGTTGATTTTGCATAATGATAAGATTTGATAAATTCAAAACATCCTTTTTCACCCTAGCCCGGGGATGAAGAAGGTCAAGCTGAAGCAGAGAGAGGCTTGACCCTCTGGATGAGTTTCGATATCCTTGGACCACTTGAGAGAATAAAACGTTAAAACAGCCCTTTCCGGGATCGTCTAATGG
>CAYPSC010000145.1:0-2859 GCA_964413385.1 uncultured Gammaproteobacteria bacterium
TTTTCTCTTTATAATTTTCAATTTCAATTTTTCAATTAATAAGCCGTTATTTTTTTAAAGACGCATTCTGTTGGGGATTGATTCTCTGGCTCATTGGATATGTATTAGGAATCGTGTTTTTTGCATTCGTTCCAACTTCAATCATTGGTTGGATTATTATGCCCATCGGGGTTCTTATCACGCTTTGGGTGTTACTCAAGAAAGTGAAAGCTGATTTGTTTTGGGATTATATCTGGCTGGCTGTTGTGTGGGTATTGATCGCCATCATTTTTGATTATCTCTTGATTGTGAAAGCGTTTAAGCCAGCGGATGGATATTACAAGCTCGACGTGTATTTGTATTACGCGTTAACGTTTATTTTGCCGCTCATTGTTGGTTGGCGTAAAAAAGCGATCCAAAAATGAAAAATATTCTGGCGTGATATGGTACAGAATGTATGGAGATAGTCCAAAAAGAGAACTTGAAGAAATTTATTTGGGAAGCGAGCCGAGCTACCTATGCTTCGGGTGACGAGACGCTCAGAAAAAAGCAGAATGACGGATTAACAACCATGCAGTTTCAGAAGGGTGCTTATAGGTATCACGATAACTATTTTGGTGGAGAACCATATGGCGGCCGAGAGGTTATTTTCATCGATCAGTAACCCAAACTTTGATTTTCTTTTTTAAAATATCTATGGACGATCAAGCCCTCATTTCAAAAATAGCCGACGGAGTGAAAACCAAACTTGAAGGAGAAGGCTCTGGTCATGATTGGTGGCATGTGTATCGAGTATGGAATATGGCCAGACGGCTCGGTGAGCAGGAGAAGGCGGATCTTTTTATCGTTGAATTAGGGGCACTGTTGCACGATATTGCTGATTGGAAATTTTATGGTGGCGATGACACGGTAGGTCCGCGGGTGGCTGGCGAGATGCTGGCAAAATATGGTGCGCGACAAGAAATCATCGAATATGTTGTCCAGATCATCAAAGAGGTTAGTTTTAAAGGTGCTGGTGTCAAAACAGAGCCTTCGACCCTTGAGGGGAAGGTTGTTCAGGATGCCGATCGTCTAGATGCGATCGGTGCGATTGGCATTGCGCGAGCGTTTGCTTATGGCGGACATAAGAATCAAGCCATGCATGATCCACGGATGAAGCCGGTGCTGCATGCAAGTAAAGAGGAGTATTTTAAAAGTCGGGGCTCGACGGTTAATCATTTTTACGAAAAATTGCTTTTATTGAAAGATTTGATGAATACCGATACGGCGAGGAAAATGGCCGAAGATCGTCACAAATTTATGGAAGAGTTCCTTGATCGATTTTTTCAAGAATGGGAAGGTAAGTGCTGATGTTTTAGCACCTCTTTCGTTGAGCAATAGCCATGAGAGAATGCGCCCTGTTACTTACAGCTGACAATGGTAAGTAATAGGATATAAATTAGTTTTGGCCATTTTTGTCTAGATTGACGATGTGGAAAATTTTCGGTAAAAGCTTTGCAGAACCTTGGAGGTGAACGATGCGCAGAGACACCCGCTGTCGCATGCAGGATGAAGTTGAGAAGTTTCTTCGTACATGGGGCTATGATAAGCCCGATTGGATTACGGAGCTCTCGAGAGTGGGTCATATCAAGGGCTTTGGGTATACGTTTCGCCCAGACCGGAGATGCTATCCAGGAAGAGGGCTCTCGCCCGACGAACTCTTCGAACTCGCGCTCAAGGGTCCTGCTGCGGAGATCCCGATAGGAACCTATGACAAGAATCGCTATATTCTCTATATTGAAGAGGATGGCGATCAGCGCTCCCTTGGTTGGTCCACTCGTTTTCGGCTTTTGCGGGAACGGGCACAGGCGCATCCCGTTGAGATCAATCGGGTGGTCGCTCAACTTCTGGACCGGCTCCATTACATCCGTGGTCGTCGCGCAGAACTCGAAAAGGAGGAATGGGATCTCTTGGATCGACTTGGGACGCTCGTTGGCTACAAAAAATAGCGTTCGTCCTGCTTATTGCCTTGGAAGAATGACCGCGTTTCAGCCTCCTTGGAACGCGGTCGGTTTATTTTAGGCCATGTACGCTAGTGGCTAACGGTTTCGCAAATGAAATCGTCGAACTTCCATAATATGATCTAAAGCGTTTTTTAACCGTAATTGTCGAAACTCTGGCAATTGAGATCGTGGATTTCGGGGACAGTTTACCTTGATAAATTGTGCATAACCCTACTTTCAAAAATAACTTTACCCGCTTACGCGGGAAACAAACAAGACCGACCCAGAGGATCGGTCTTGCCCTTATGCAGAAACGGATAAGGGGTGAGGATAAGGACTAAGAAGGAACGAGAGGCTAAGGACTGAGGACTGCTACTCCGGGAGGAAGGCCGAGGCAGAACCGTAGTCCTCGAAGTAGTTGTAGACCCAGCCCGTGTTGAACTTGAGCTTGCCGTCGTCGAAGCCCCAGACCGGGGCGTCCTGCCACTTGCCCTTGGCCTCGAAGTCGTACTCGTCGCCCGCGCAGTCGATGAACAGGTCTTCGTACTTCTCGAGACGCTCGGGGTGGACGGCGAGGATGTTGCATCCCGCCTGCTGCTCGGCCAGCTTCTCCCACATCTGGATCGAACACGGCGTCTGGCGCAGGTACTTCGCGCTGAGCTGCCCTTCGCGGTAGTTGTGGAAGAGGCACTGCGACTTGATGAAGCCGAGCACCTTCTCCACGGCCTCGCCGTACGTCGGCGCGACCACCTGCCACTTGGGGATCATGAAGACTCCATCCTCGCCCTCGACGACCCCGGGCACCTTCATCATTTCCTTGCCGACCTCGGGGAAGAACTGGCGCAGGATGCGGCACTGCTCCGAGATCCACTTCACCTTGAACTCGGCGGGGTAGCCG
>CAYPSC010000146.1:0-2822 GCA_964413385.1 uncultured Gammaproteobacteria bacterium
GAATGGGATGCTTGGGGTGTCGAGATGATCAATGCAAAAAAAGAAGATGCGTATTCATTGAAGACGTATCATGATTTCGTTGATCAGATATCGGGTGAATTCAAGGATCCGCTCGCGGCCATGCTCGAAGTCTTCTCGCGTTTCACTCCTGATGAGCAGGTGTGGTACCAAATCATCTTGACGCCTAATGATCAAAAAGAAACACGAAAGCGTGCCGAGAAGCTCATTAATAAGTTAAAGGGAATTAAAGAAGAGCCTAAAAAATCAGCATTCGCTTCTGTGGTTGAGTTCCCCATGAGTATTCTCAAAGAGATCTTTGGTATTTTGATGGGATCACCTTCGGAAGCGCCAAAAAAAGAAGAGAAAAAAGACGCATTTCCAAAGATGTTTGCTCTTTCACCCCAGGAGAAGGAAATTTTGGAGGCGGTAGAGCGTAAAGCTGGAAAAATTTCTTTCCAGTGCAAGATCCGCTTCTTGTATATCGCGAAGAAAACGGCGATGGTCAAATCACGTGCGGTCCAGCCATTTATCGGCTCCATCAAACAGGTGAACACATTTCATATGCAGGCACTGAAGCCAGATATGAAGCTGGTGGGAGTAAGTAGTGCTCTTTGGTTTTTCAAAGATCGCCGCAATAATCATCGTAAAACGAATTTAGTCTTGGCATATCGTAATCGCTCAAGTTGGTCCGGATTGCCGTCATATGCGTTATCAACAGAGGAGCTGGCGACCTTGTGGCATTTCCCAATCCTGATACAGGTTAAGGCGCCACAATTACAACGTACAGAAGCAAAGAAGACGGAAGCTCCATCCAATCTTCCGTTTGCATAAGCTAGTCAGTAGTCGGTAAGTTGTAGTCCGTAGATGCACGGCGTGAACTACTTTCTACTGACTACTCTACTGACTACTGACTACTGACTACTTTCTACTCCCATGCCTGTTTCTTATAATCACGAGCACGAAAACGAAATTACGCTCTTCGCTGAAACGAACTTCCGAAATCAGCGACGTCGTTTTGGTATTAAAACAGATGACCGCCGTCGCCACATGTATATCGTGGGGAAAACGGGCATGGGAAAGACAACGCTCCTTGAGAACATGATTTTGGCGGATGTCTACGCGGGTCATGGCTGTTGTTATATCGACCCTCACGGTGATACGGCTGAGAAAATTTTGGACTTCATTCCCGCCTCACGTATTAACGACGTCGTTTATTTTAATCCAGCTGATATTGATTATCCGATGGGATTCAATATTTTGGAGACAGAGAGTGACGAACAAAAACCGTTAATTGCATCAGGTCTCATGAACGTTTTTAAGAAGATTTGGCCAGATGTGTGGAGTCCGCGCATGGAATATATTCTGATGAATTGCGTTCTTGCGCTTCTTGATTACCCAGGTGCGACACTGCTTGGCATCAATCGTCTGCTTGTTGATAAAGAATACAGGGCGCGAGTTATTGCAAAGATTCGTGATCCGATCGTTAAGACGTTTTGGGTGGCTGAGTTTACGTCCTGGTCAGAAAAATACGCAACAGAAGCCATTGCTCCCGTGCAAAACAAGGTGGGACAATTTTTGTCATCCTCCATCATTCGTAACATCGTGGCGCAAGTCAAATCCACCATTAATTTGCGTCGAATCATGGATGATGGAAAAATTCTGATCGTCAATCTTTCCAAGGGTCGTATTGGGGAAGATAACATGCGTTTGCTGGGTGGCATGCTCATCACTAAGCTTCAGCTCGCCGCACAAGAACGTCAGAACATCCCAGAGTCCGAGCGTCGTGATTTTTACATGTTTGTCGACGAGTTTCAGAACTTTGCGAACGAGTCCTTCGCTAGCATCTTATCCGAAGCTCGTAAATATCGTTTGAATCTGATCGTTGCTCACCAATATATTGAACAACTTGATGAAAAAGTGACGCCAGCTATCTTCGGGAACGTCGGCACCATTCTTGTGTTCCGTGTTGGATCAGCTGATGCGGAGACGATGGAGGTAGAATTTGCGCCGCAATTTACACCAGAAGATTTGGTCAACCTGGCAAAATACCAAATTTATCTCAAATTAATGGTTGATGGTGTAGCGACACCGCCTTTCTCGGCGAATACTTTGCCACCGATCGCTGAACGTACGGGAAACACAAACAAGGTGGTCGCCGTTTCTCGAGAACGCTATGCTGAAGCGCGCCAAGTGATTGAGGCTAAAGTTTTGCAATGGAGCGGGATGGAGGCGGCAGGCGGCCTCTTGGTCGCAACGTCATCGCCGCCAGGTGAACCGACTCGGATTGTTCCAGTGCCAGAACCCATGTCCGTAACCGCGCCGTCCGTCCAGTATCCAGTCATTAAGACAGTAGAAGAACAAGAAGAACCAGAAGGAAAAGAAACAAAAAATGTGGCTGGTCCGGATCAGGTGGCTCCATTAGAAGATGATACAACCGAATATTTAACGTTCTCGCCTGAGCGATTGGCGGCTATCCAGGCTAATAAGCCGCAAGGTCAAGGGAAAAAGAAGCGCCCAGAGTATCCGCATACATGTACGCGCTGTGGCAAGGTATGGAATTTGGCAATTCAATTGGATCCTACGCGTCCGATGTATTGTCCAGAATGTCGTCCGATTGTAGCCGAGGAGCGAAAAAAGCGCGGGGATCAGGTGAAGAAGATTATGCGAGGCCCGTTGCCACCCGAGGGGAAAGAGGCGAGTGCCGAGTTGTCAGAAGACTCGTTTGCGACTAAGGATCAGAATCCGTTGAAACAGGTTAACCGTCCACGGGTGATACGGGGTACTGATGAACAGAAAAAGAGTACGAGCGCAGGGCCTCCGCC
>CAYPSC010000147.1:0-2816 GCA_964413385.1 uncultured Gammaproteobacteria bacterium
CGACGAATGCCTCCAAACCGGGCAAGCAACTGCCGGAAATCGAGATTCAGCACAACATTGATGAAATCATTAAGAATGCCAAAGGCCGTGTGATCATTGGAACCTTCGCCTCCATGATTTCACGTATCCAACAGATTATCATCGCGTGTGAGCGTCAGGGACGTAAAGTCGCTGTTGAGGGATTCTCCATGCGCTCCAATATCATGATCGCCCAGCAATTAGGATACATGAAAGTGGAAAAAGGGACGATGATTGATACAAAAGAAGTTGATAAGTATCCGCGAGAAAAAGTAGCCGTGATCTGTACGGGCGCCCAGGGTGAAGAACGTGCCGTTCTCATGCGTATTGCGAACCGTGAACATCCGTTCCTGTCCATCGAGCCTGGTGATACCGTCGTGTTCTCTTCTTCCGTCATTCCAGGCAATGAGCGCTCCGTGCAACGTGTAAAAGACACGCTCTACCGAGAAGGGGCTGAGGTGATTCATTATAAAATGATGGATGTCCACGCTGGTGGTCATGCTCAGCAGGACGACCTCAAGGAGATGCACGACATGATCAAACCAAAGTATCTCATCCCAATCGAAGGCCACTATTCTTTTTTGTGCGATCACGCAAAAGCGGCTATTTCTAATGGGTTTAACCCAAAGAATATCTTCATTGCGGATAATGGTCAGATTGTGGAGTTTGATCAAAAAGGCAATGGCATGTTGACGAACAAAAAAGTACCAACAGATTATGTATTTGTGGACGGCTTGGGTGTGGGCAATACCAATCAGGTCGTCTTGCGAGACCGCCAACAGTTAGCTGGCGAAGGTGTCGTCATTGTCGTGGCCGTACTTGATGAGAAAACTGGTGCGCCACAAACGTTACCCGATATCATCTCTCGAGGGTTCGTGTACATGAAGGAACACCAGGAGCTCATCCAACAGACACGCAATAAAGCCGCAGCCATTCTCAAAGATGGCAAGAGCAAAGCAGAAGTCAATCCTACTTATCTGAAAGATAAGTTACGCGATGAACTAGGTGAATTCCTCTTCATCAAGACAGAACAACGACCCATGATTATTCCGGTCATTGTCGAAGTATAAAAAGCCGCCGCCATTGGCGGCTTTTTATATCCAACACACAACTTATGCATTTGGATGCTATGCGAGGAAAAACCGGGGAGCGTAATAAGGCGTATTGAGAAATACGACGTTGAGCCCTGGAAGTTTTGACAAGGCAGAGCGCCAAATGTGTAAGTTGTATCTATAAAATTTTTCATTTCGCGAGTATCATAGAGACCATGACTTCGACAAGCAAAGGCGTCTTACGCGTATTTTGGCAACACACTCGCCCTCATCTCGGTCTCGCGACCGTGATTCTTTTATCGATCATCATCGCGACCGCACTCGGTATTGCCGCGCCTTGGTACTATAAGCAGCTGTTTGATATCCTCGCTGCTTCTGCAGGAGAATCTAAGGCAACCACAGCAAGCGCCTTGTTTGGAGTCCTGGTCACCATTGCGGTCTTACGTTTTGGAGGCCAACTCGCCTGGCGTTTAAGCAGTTTTCTATCTACCTTCTTCCAATCACGTATCATGGCGGATTTGGAAGAAACCAGTTTCCGTTACCTTATTGGTCATTCTTATAAATTTTTTTCTGATAATTTTACCGGAACGTTGGTCCGCCGAATCCAACGCCTCACACGATCCTTTGAAGATATCGCCGATAGCGTCGAATGGCGCGCCCTTCCACTCGTTGTTACCATCGTTGGAATTTTAATCGTTCTCGGGCAGCGGAGCCCTTTCATTGCCCTTGTTTTATCGATTTGGGTCATTCTTTTTCTGTATCTTAACTACGCCGTGGCAAAGTGGAAGTTGAAATATGACGAGAAACGCGCTGCAAAAGATTCGGAAAAAACAGGCGCTCTCTCTGATGCCATCACCAACACCATTAACATCCAGCTCTTCACCGGGCATCAATTTGAAGATCGACGTTATACAAAAGTTACAGAAGAAGCACAAAAACTACGCTTGTTCACCTGGAACTTAAGTGAAGCGAGCAATGCCTTGCAAGGCTTCATGATGGCTGGCATCGAAATTGTGGCCATGTACTTCGCTATCCGCTTTTGGGAAGCTGGGAAACTCACCTTTGGTGATTTTGCCCTTCTCCAAGGCTATCTCATTACCCTCTTTGACCAACTCTGGGACTTTGGGCGCATTATTCGCAACACATACGAAGCTTTTGCTGACGCAAAGGAGATGGTCGAGGTCTTAGAGCTCCCACACGAGATTCAAGATAAACCAGACGCCAAAGATCTCAACGTAGTCCAAGGTGCGATCGATTTTCAAAACGTGACGTTCACCTACGCAAATACACGCTCTATTCTACGTGGCCTCTCGCTCTCTATCCGACCAAAGGAGAAGGTCGCTCTCGTCGGTGCCTCAGGCGCAGGCAAGTCCACGATCATGAAACTATTGTTGCGTTTTTACGAAATTGATCGCGGAAAAATCCTCATCGATGGACAATCCATTGCTGACGTAACGCAGGAAAGCCTTCGAAAGAACGTCGCCTTTGTTCCACAAGAACCCATTCTCTTTCACCGGTCTCTTATGGAGAATATCCGTTACGGACGACGCAACGCCACAAATGACGAGGTGGTCGAGGCTGCCAAAAAAGCCCATTGTCACGAATTTATCAAAAATCTCCCACAAGGTTATGACACATTCGTGGGCGAACGCGGGATCAAGTTATCGGGAGGCGAACGACAGCGCGTGGCTATTGCCCGGGCTATCTTGAAGGACGCCCCCATCCTCCTTTTGGATGAAGCGACAT
>CAYPSC010000148.1:0-2811 GCA_964413385.1 uncultured Gammaproteobacteria bacterium
AGCTTGGAGTGTTCGTGCCATGCCTTGGGCTACGCGACGGGCGGTCGGATGCACGGTTTTTCCACTCCTGAGTTCGATCATGTACACGGACGCTGGCAGACCATAAGTCATCTTGCAGGGAATTTTGAAGCCCATGGCGATGTAATATTGCTTTTGGATCGGGGTAGCGGGGAGCGCCTCGATTTCGCGCATTTCTTTTTGAATGAGAAGATCAGCGCAGATCCGATGGCAACTGGTCGAGATACCAAGAATGGAAACCGAAACGCGTGGTCAGAAGTGGCATACGGCAGACGCCATGACGGTGGCGCTGGAGGTCGCGGAAAGAACCGAAATCGATCTGGAATTCGTAGGCAAGCAAGCCTAAATCAAGTAAGAAAGGTGGTAATTCCGTTTTGACTGTGCGATTGTTGATGATATCTTCGTATGGTTTGAGGTCTTCGGGTTGGATGGTGGTGGTGCAGGTTACGTATTCCGGGCAGGTTGATGGATCAAAATAGGCATACTGCCGCATCATAGCCTCGCGGTAGGCTTCTTGTTCATCGTATAGCTTATGGCTAAAGCTGGTAGGGTACTTTTCTTTCAATTTATTCAAAATTTGCGCTCCTAGATCACGGATATATGGATCAGGATGGTGGACAAGGAGTGCGAGTTTCTTGGCTGCTTGGCGTAGGTTGGTATGCCAGGAAAGTTGGGTCGTGATCCCAGCGGGTAGAAAGCTACGCAAGATATCAAATGTGCGGGCTTTGATGGCTTTTTCATAAACCGTGTCTTTTTCATCCGGCTTGTGCTGGTACAGGGTTTTGAGGTGCGCGGCTACTATGTCTTGGCTGCTGATATAAAAATCCATCCAGCGTTTGAGGATGGCGGCTGAAGCTTCGCTTCCGATCGGGTCTTCGATCGGTTGCTTGGCCATGTCGATGTAGCGCGTGCTGGTTTCCTGCCCGGAATAGAGAGCCCAGTCTTGGATGGCTTTATCTGCCAAGATGCTGATGTTTTCTATGAAGAGCGTGGTCGAACCACAATCACCGATACTCTCGTGACCATAACCCACATAAAACGATTCCATGAATTTACCTGAACCGGTCTGTTTTACCTTTTCGAGGTGTTCGGTGACGCTGGCGGCACTGCGGGAGTAGAGCGCCTGCATCATGGCGGTATCCTCTGGATTCTGATCGTCGATGATGAATAAACGGGCATGGTCATTCATAGAGGCGTTCACGACAAGTGTGAGATGCCCAGACTTTGGCACATGCGCATCCGGAACAAAAGTCCGCCTGTTGTAGGTTGTCAATAGCTAGATTGTGGATTTCTTTTTAAGACTCTTTTTTACCTTTGGCTTGAACCCGAGTTCTTTCATGAAGCTTTGGATACGAGTCTCGAGCTCTTGGCGCGTTCTATCATTTGGAATGGTGCGCCAGGCGCGTTCCATTACAGATGGAATGGTGATTTCGGTTGAGCGCTGTTCCTCTTTGAGGAATTGCTCCCAGGTCATGGTTTTTTCGCTTGCCTTTTCTCCCCGGTTGACGAGTCGTTCATAACGAATGCGTGCCGGCACATCAATAGCAATCATTTTGAAATTGGGGAGTGGCTCAAGAGCCACGATGTCATCCAAACGACGGATACCATCAATGATCACAATGTTTTCTTTGGATTGGATAGCGCGCGTTTCAAGAGCATAAGATAAAACATCCTCGCCAAAGGTTTTGCGGACCGCCTCTGAACATTTGATAAAATTGTCGCGCGTTTTTTCGATAGCTAGGCTGTCGAGAACGTCGCTCAAGATGGCGCTAAAACGATAGTAGCCGGCGCCATATTGTTCGCGGAGAAAATCCGCGGCCGTTCCTTTACCGCAGCCAGCTTGCCCAACGAATCCGAGGATAAGTTTAGCCATACTATGTTTGTTTAAACCATTTAGCGAGTCTGAGGGCTTGCTGCCCAGTGTAGTGGGATTTGAGTCCTTCGCCATAAAGATGCTCTGGTTCATTCAAGACATGCTCGTATTGCATCAAGCAAATTGGCTGACCATCACGGAGCACAAAATCGTGGCTATATGCCTCGACTTCCAGCACAGCAACATTTCCGCAAGCGGTTTCGTTTTCGTTCCAGCCAAATCCTGGATCAAAAAAACCGGCAAAATGTGAACGAAATTCACCCTTAGATGCGTCATAGGCTGCCATTTCCATCGAGAGCCTTGGTGGAGTGACGACCTTTTCTTTTGTGGCAAGAATGAAAAATGCCGCAGGATGTAAGATTAATTCGCCGTTCTGTGGTTTCAGGACAGGCTCAAAGAAACTCGTGGGTTCGTGATCAAAACGCGCGGTATCCAGCGTATGTGTGACCGTGTCTTTTGCACGCCAACCGATAATATCTTGCGACGTCAGATCAATGGTCATGGTGATGCCATTGCCGACATTGTCTTTAGTGGCGGGGATGCGGGCGCCAGAACGATCGCGCAAGAGTCCGTATCGATCAAAGGCCATTTGGTGTTCCAGTTCGACGAGACGCGCATGCCCGGAGAAAAAGCGGATTTGATTGATGCGGTCATTTGGATGGAGCAGTACGGAAAAAGATTTCGGGATGACCTCAAGCCAGAGTGATCCCTCGTAACCAGCGGGGATGTCATCGAAACGTGAAACACCATCGGCGAGCAATCTTCCCCGGACGTTGATGCGGCCAAAGGAACTTTTGTTCGAGGTGCAGGCGCGTAAATGCGGAGGGAGGTGCAACGATTCTTTGAGTTTAATGAGATAGATTTTATCTTTTTCGAGCGGTTGGTCTATCGAGTGTTTGGCCTCGGAACCGCGTTTGACG
>CAYPSC010000149.1:0-2786 GCA_964413385.1 uncultured Gammaproteobacteria bacterium
CGTGGGATGTCTTGGAACAAGCGTATAATCTTGCTCAGCGCATCGGGCGCATTGAGGTCCGGCCCGTTCATTTGTTCACGGCGACTCTGACGAGCCCGGCGGGTGGTATTTTTCTCACGCGACTTGGTTTGAGTTTTGATAAGATCAAAGATGGGTTGCTTATGCTTGTGCGCGATGGGCAACCGGGATCACCGACTCTGTTTTCGCTTGAAGCGAAGGAAGTTTTATTACGGGCGTATGCAGATGCGATGAAGATGCATCGGAGGGCTGTGGGGACGATCGAGATTTTCTTGCAAGCGTTTTTAGCTGATGAAAAAATACAAGAAGTGTTTGATGTTGCAGGGTATCCATTAAAGGATGTGTTGCATGTTTCAGAGTGGATTCGTATGCAGGAGCAACTCAAGGAGGAGTACGATCGATTTGCTTTATTGGCGAGCTTGAAGCCTAAGACAGGGATGAATCGTGCTATGACAGCGCAGCAAACGCCCATCTTGAACCAATTTAGCGAAGATTTGACGCTCCTTGCTCGTAATGGCTACTTAGCGCCAGTCATTGGTCGTGAGCGCGAGATGGAAGAGCTATTGCGCGCGATCGAAAGTGGTCAGCGATCGGTCATTTTGGTCGGAGATCAAGGAGTGGGGAAGGCGGCACTGATTGAGTGTTTGGCGCGGCGCATGGTAGAGGAAGATGTGCCGTCCGAATTATTTGATCGTCGGCTTGTCTCCATTTATTTGCCGCAAATCCTATCTGCGGGTGAGCCTGGATTGGCTATGGAGCGTTTATTGGCTTTGCTCCATGAGGTTGGGATGAGCGGTAATATCATCTTGGTTGTTCATGGCATTGAGGCGCTGGTGGGGACGGGAACGGGCGGTCCGTTGGATTTGGCGGAAACGTTTGCTTCTGAATTGGATAAAGGCTATTTCACAGCTATTGCAACAACCACGCCGCAGGCTTGGACCAGTTATTTGGAACGGCGTTCGATCGGACCTAAATTTGTCCGAGTGACCGTCCCGGAAATGGAGCCGGACGAGGCTATCCGCGTTTTAATGGCCAAAACAGGTGCCATTGAATATCAAAACCGTGTATTCTTTTCGTATCAAGCGCTGGATAAAGTTGTGCGGTTGGCGGGGCGCTATTTGCGAGATACGCGCTTACCCGAGAGCGCGATTGAGGTGGCAAAAGAAGCGGCGGTGCTAGTACGTAAAGAAAAAGGGGAGGGTGCGTTTATTTTGGCTGATGATGTAGCGCGTGTGGTGCATGAGAAAACGAATATTCCAGTAGAAGCCGTCACACAGGATGAATCAAACAAGCTCTTGCAACTCGAAGAACGTTTACATGGACGGGTGATTGGGCAGGAGGAAGCGGTGAATGCGGTGGCTCAAGCTATGCGCCGAGCGCGGGCAGATGTGCGAGAACAAAAACGGCCGATCGCAAATTTCTTATTTCTTGGCCCAACGGGAGTGGGTAAAACGGAGTTAGCCAAGGCTCTCGCGGCAGAATATTTTGGGAGCGAGCAATCCATGGTCCGAGTGGACATGTCTGAATATCAGGATGCGTCATCGGTCAATCGTGTGATTGGAGCGCCCGGAGATCCGCGCGGTGGTTTGTTGACAGAGGCGGTACGAAAAAATCCCTTTTCCATCGTTTTGCTGGATGAGTTGGAAAAAGCGCATCCGGATATTTTGACATTATTTTTGCAAGTCATGGATGATGGTCGACTGACGGATGGAGTTGGACGGACCATTGATTTTACGAATGTTGTGTTGATTGCAACCTCAAACGCCAGTACCTCTTTTATTCAAGAGCAGGTGACGGCTGGCACTCCATTGGAACAGATCAAGACAGGTTTGCTAGAGCGCGAGTTAAAAGGAACATTCCGACCAGAATTTCTCAACCGTTTTGATGGGATCATTGTGTTCAAGCCATTGGAAATGGAAGACGTGATCCAGATTGCGTGGTTGATGATAGGATCGATTACCAAGCGGCTAGCAGATAAAGGGATTGGTTTTCAAGCCGATGATGCCGCTGTAGAAGAATTGGCGCGGATGGGGTTTGATCCATTGTTTGGCGCCCGCCCGTTGCGCCGCGTGATCCAAGAAAAGGTGGAAAATGCGTTGGCTGATCTCCTGTTGCGCAAAGCGGTAAATCGTCGCGATACCATCAAGCTGCTTCCGGGTGGAAACGTGGAAGTGGAAAAGGCAAGTATCGAAGTATGAGAGCGATCACCTTTCCTTATCCATGGCCAGTGACGGCGGCTGTTTTGATTCTGGTCGTACTCAGTTCATTTTTTCTATCCATCATCGTGCGTTGGTTTGCACATCGGGTAGGTGCGATCGATCAACCAACGGGAGGACGAAAGATTCATCATCGTCCCATTCCTTTACTGGGTGGTTGGCCCATTGGATTATCCATTTTGTTTTTTGTTTTGATTTGTATTGGGTTAGGTTGGTTTGGATCACCCTACTTGGGAAATATTCAGCCCTTGCAGATCAGTGGATTCCTGCTGGGTATGGCTATTCTTATGACCGGTGGATATCTCGATGATCGGTATGATCTAAAACCGCGATACCAAATTCTATTTCCCATGGCAGCAGCGATCGTGGTCATTCTCACCGGAACCGGAATCAGCCAAGTGACACAATTGACGGGTCATGGTGCATTTTCTCTTGTGTGGTGGCACGTAGGATTCTTACGCCTGCCAGCTGATGCGCTGACGTTTTTTTGGTTATTGTCCGTGATTTATGCCATGAAATTTTTGGATGGGTTGGATGGACTCGTGACTGGCC
>CAYPSC010000150.1:0-2768 GCA_964413385.1 uncultured Gammaproteobacteria bacterium
CAGCATGGCGGGTTCGTGGCAGATGCTCAATTAAGAGATGATCAAAATAGAAAATCTGGTTTTGTCACTTTGCGGATTCCAAATACCAAGTACGATGAAACGGTCAGCGCCATCAAAAAGATGGCCCTGGTCGTATTTAATGAGTCAACAAATGCGAATGACGTGACCGATCAATATATTGATTTGGACGCCCGGCTCAAGGCGGCCCAAGCGGAAGAGGCGCAATATTTGGAAATCTTAAAGCAGGCCAAAACGGTTGAAGATACGTGAAAGGTTACTACTCAACTTGGACGGGTTCGGTCTCTGATTGAACAGCTTCAAGGTCAATTACGTTTTCTCAACGATCGCACGGATTACGCCACCTTGACAGTGAATCTGACCGAGCAGGCCCATGTAGAAATTCCAACCAGAACTTGGAAACCATGGGAAACCTTCAAACAATCCTTGCATGGTCTGATTTTGGCCCTTCAAGCGCTGATCGATATTTTAATCACAGGCATTGTCTTCGTCATCGGTTTCCTCCTGCCCGTTCTTCTGGTTTTAGCTATCATCCTTTGGCTCATTCGCCTTACATGGCGCCGCTTTCGACGGTGATATGTCACTTCTCAACCCGCACATTTTTTCCAAAGACGTAGAACAGATACCGACGCGTAATGGTTATGGCGACGGATTGGTTGAAATCGGTGCCAAAGATACGCGTGTCGTTGTGCTGACGGGTGACTTGGCAGAATCCACGCGCGTACACCTCTTTCAGCAAAAGTATCCGGAACGATTTATCGAGTGCGGAGTGGCGGAACAGAATATGATGGGCATTGCCGCAGGCCTCGCTCTATCTGGGAAGATTCCTTTCGTCAGTTCTTACGCCGTTTTTGTCCCTGGTCGCACATGGGACCAAATTCGCGTATCCGTTTGTTACTCAAATGCTAACGTAAAGATCGCCGGCGCTCATGCCGGAGTCTCTGTTGGACCGGATGGGGCCACGCATCAGGCGCTCGAGGATCTTGCCATCACGCGTGTTCTACCAAATCTCACCGTCGTTGCCCCCTGCGACTATCACGAAACCAAAAAAGCGACGATCGCGCTGGCAAAAATGCAAGGACCGGCTTATTTTCGCTTTACGCGTGAAAAAACACCCATGATCACGACGGAGAGAACACCGTTTGAAATCGGCAAATCCATCGTTTTACGTCAAGGAAAACATGTGACTATCGCCGCGTGTGGGCCATTGGTCTACGAAGCCCTGGTCGCTGCAGAGATACTCGCGAGACGACATATCGAAGCCGAAGTCATCAATTGTCACACCTTAAAACCATTTGACGAGGACACATTGATCAAAAGTATAAAAAAGACCAAATGTTGTATCACCATAGAAGAACATCAAACGATTGGTGGGTTACATGGTGCAGTCTGCGAAACACTCGGGCGGCGATTTCCCGTACCCGTTGAAACCGTTGGAATGCCCGATACTTTTGGAGAATCCGGTGAGCCACGGGAATTGCTCGAGAAATACGGTATGACCGCGAGAGACATAATCCAAGCGGTGAAAAGAGTAAAAAAACGATTATGACAAATCCTTTCGAACAGAAAGAAAAAACAGATGAAGAAATCATTGCAGCAAACACAAAAAAAATCGAAATAGAAGGAATGAGGCTCCTGTCACAAGAATCTATGGGAGGCAATGCTGGCTCAACCCTTATCGAAGGACGACACATGTTTTGTGCAGGCTTGAATGGAAGCGCCGATCCTCAGACAGGGGAAATCTTCGTTTTTTCCAACTATGCCGATAGGAAAGACATAAAGGGTCGTGGCTTTCTTTTGCGTGTAGCCATTGCTCTTCCACTGTCCGGCTTCCGATATTACGGGGAAAAGATTATAGAAATACATGGAATTTCTGGTTTTACAAAACGGGCCCAACACAATTTAGAACAGAGTGCAAAACGTTTTAATCAGATCCATTTCAAACAAAGCTAGCACCCTTTGAGGCTAACAATGGCACGGGTAAGCCACCCACCTTTTGTTTGATCGCCTCCACCACATGTTGCCACGCCTGTGTATCATCCAGATACCGAACATCTTCCGTGGGAATGGTCAAAAGGTGCTCGCTGGAAATTTTCTGCCCACTCGTTATAGCGTAAATTAAGGCGCTGTAAATATTCTACATCAATTTTTTTCTCGTAATCACGACCGCGTTTATCAATACGTTCTAAAAGACTCGGCACTGATGCTTGCAGATAAATCACCAAATCTGGCGGTTTGAGTAGATCGACGGCCGTATGATAAATATCCTGATACACCTTTCAATCACGGCCACTCAAATAACCACTCATGTACAAATTCCAGGCGAACACCTCAGCATTTTCATATAAACTCCGATCTTGAATCATCATCCCTCGTTCACGTAAAATCGCCGCGTGACCATTCAGGCGACGACTTAAAAAATACATTTGTGAATGAAAAGCCCAACGCGACATGTCCTGATAGAAATCGGCGATGTAAGGATTTCCATTCACAGGTTCAAAGAACGGCTGCGCGCCCAGGTGCTCTGCCAGACGCTTTGTCAGCGTCGATTAAATCTGAAGTTTGCCCATAAGGGATTGATTCAACATCTCCCGCGCTCGACTAGAGTGTGACGTTCCTTGCGGAGGACGTGCTTCAAACAATGACGTTGCCTCCGTTCCACAACCTTGCGTGATAGACGATCCACCCGGGTGACGGGAAATATACAATGTCACGTCATACACCATTCCATGGATCGCCATCCAACAATC
>CAYPSC010000151.1:0-2763 GCA_964413385.1 uncultured Gammaproteobacteria bacterium
TGTCTCGACAGGTTATCCGCGGCGCAGGAGGGAACTACTGAAGCAGTTGGTTAAGAAGGGGTACGTTCATCGCATCTCCGTTTCACCGGACAATGTGACGGTGCTAGAGAAGGATGGCTGGTTAGAGCGCCAGCCGGACGGGGGTATTGCAACGGAAGTGGAGTATCGTGCTACGACGCTGGAGGTGACGGATATCCAATTGGTAAGATTGGAAGACTGTCCGTTGCTAAAAGCATGTGTAGGATTTTTCTCGAAAGCTTCCATCGACGATCCAGATAAGACCCAAAGTCCACTTAGGGACGTGGTGACATATATCCCCCGTGAGATCGATCTCCGAATACAGCTAGAAACTTCGCCTTTTCTCTCAAAGCTTGGAATGGCCGCGTTGCCGACACTTGAGGATTTTATAATGGCACCCGCTTGGGATATGAGTTATTTTCGTATTCTCACTGAATATGATTTAGACGAACGTGATGATGAGACATCGTTTTGGCGAGAGGAGCTTCGGGCAGAAATACGTATTTTGATCAATGCTTTCTTTTTGGCCAGGAAATTTATGGTTGGCACAGGGGACCAATCGATCGACGCATTGGAAAAACGTTTTTTTGACCAGTGATTAAGGTCTTTAAGAAAGAAAATGGAACGTAATACGCGATTATCCTCTAAGCGGAAAGAGGCGTCCCTACGCTTCTTAGACAAGACATGCATCACGGAGGTTCTTTAAGTCGAAGAGAGGGGGCTTCTGATTTAAAGAATGGTCGTGGGTGATTTATAGTTTGGGAACGAAAAAGACCGCATCGAGAGACCGGAGTCCACGCGTTGTGGTCTTTTCCGGCTCGATACGGTCGAGCGCAATGACTAGGGTATGTGTTGCAGGACCTGGAACTGTCCCGCGCGGCTGTACTCGACGCGGTGGCGTGTTCCAACCGGATACAGCTTGTACTCGTTATACGTCACGGGTTTGAGTGTCCAGTGGTGTTCGCCATCCGTGAACTGTACACGGTATTCTTCCGCTCGATCCAGGCGTTGATCCGTTCCACGTACTTGGAGACCAGGCCACTTCACGTCTATGCCGCTTCCGTGTTCTTCGGCGTGCTGGATCTCCGGCCAGTCGTAGTACTGGTAGGTGCACCAATCATCGTAGACTGGGCATTGGTCATAGCACGTGTCACATTTTTCCTGGTAGCACGTGTCACAGGACTTTGGTGTGTAGCACGTGTCACAGCTCCGGGTGGTCGTGCAGGTGGCTGACCCATTGCCATTGTCGCGACAGGATTCACGCTCTGTGCAGCGGCAGTCGTACGAATCACCACCCGTGCAGCGGCAGTCGTAGGACTCGTTATGGCAGTTGCAGGTGTGCGGGTGGCAATCTTCGGTTCCTCGTTGACGTCTTTCGCAGGCGGCATTGAACGCGCCGGCATGCATCTGGTCCCGCCAGTCAGCCCCGCTTTCGAGCGTCTTCTGGCGAAGGCTCTCGGTGTAGCGCCACGAGTTGCGTTCTATCGTGGCTTCGGTCTTGTGTGTCCCGAAGAGCCACACCAGGAAGGCGACCAATCCGATGGCGCCGAGGATGCCGAGTGCTGCGTACGCGTAGCTGGTCGGGAATGGGCGAGTCAGTTTCGGTGAGCCCCCTGCCCGATAGCTATCCTCGGCAACATCGTTATGCTGCGTGTATGCCGACGCCTGGTGATCGGAGGACGCACCATCCGTTCGGAGCGTGGACGCAGCCGCTGCTGCCGTTGCACGGATCGATCGCGTTGCTGGCGGCGGAGCGCTGCTCTTGAGATCATGACTCCCGTGATCCCGCGATGCGCCGCATGCCTGGCAAGAACGGTGCGTCGCACGTTGGCTGCTGCCGCAGAATGAGCAGGGCCAGTTTGGACCGGCATCGATCAAAGCGAGCAGGGCAGGATCACTCACGGTCGGAGCTGTAGCCGTGTCGCTCGGCATCTCGTAAGCTTGGGATGCTGGCTTATCCGCGCCGCAGCCGTCGCAGCGTACAGACTCGCCGGTTCTCCCAGACAAGCCTTGGTTTCGTCTTCCGCAGTGGCGGCAAGTCCACATCATTTCAATAGTACGTGTGCCGACGATCCTCGTTGTACTCACGCTAGCCTCCTCTGGTGAAGGGGTTGGTGTCTTGGTGAAAAGTCCGCGATTGACCTCGATTATTATCGAGATTTGTCGCTCATCTTTCACTTAATTTAAGTGAAAATACTATAAAAATGGCCGTTTGTCAAGGTGTTAATGAGGTATACGAATAAAGTTTGACCGTTCTGTTTTTGTTCGATATTGTTAAAACATATGTCCGATCTTTTTGATCATGCGCTCCAAAGCCAACGAAAGGCGTCTGCCCCGCTGGCCGATCGGATGCGGCCGCAAAACTTTGATGAATTTGCTGGGCAAGAAAATCTCGTTGGGCCAGGAAGACCGCTCCGGATTCTGATCGAGAGGGACACGGCCCCTTCCATGATTCTTTGGGGTCCTCCAGGAACAGGAAAAACGACACTCGCTAAACTCATTGCGCATCAAACAAGATCTGAATTCATTGAACTCTCAGCCGTTATGAGCGGTGTTGCGGACATCAGAAGAGTCATTAAGGAGGCTGAGGACCGACAAAAATTTCATCAACGTAGAACTATTTTATTCATCGATGAAATCCATCGTTTTAATAAGGGGCAACAAGACGCGCTTTTGCCATCGGTCGAACGTGGGACTATCACACTCATTGGTGCCACAACGGAAAACCCGAGCTTTGAAGTGAAT
>CAYPSC010000152.1:0-771 GCA_964413385.1 uncultured Gammaproteobacteria bacterium
CTCGGACTTGAATGACAAGGGGTCAAGAATGACAAACGAAAAGAATGACTCAGAACATCTGTTTAGTGGCATGGCGGAGGCGCTGGAACGTGGGGCCGCCGAGCAGGCGCAATACCTGAAGTCACTCGACCCCCGAGATCGAGCCCTTCTTACCGCGTGTGACAGAGGTTCGTTGCAGGAAGTACAAAAACTACTCAAAGATGGCGCTAACCCGAGCATTACGGCCGGCCACGGAAACACATTGTCCCTAGCGATTCGCTCAGAGAAAGACTCAATCGAAAAGCTGAAGGCGTTGCTTGAAAGTTCAGCTAATCCCGAATTGACTGAACCACCTGGGCTAACAGCGTTGGCAGTTGCAGCTGGGAACGATAAACCCGAGGCAATTAAGCTGCTCATAAGTTTCGGTGCACAAGTAAATAGTCAAAATCATCCCATGCGCTGGACGGCGCTCATGGGCGCGGCCTGTATGGGCTGTGAAGCGGCCGCATTGGAACTACTTGCTCACGGAGCAGATTTAACGCTTTTATCTGAGCACGGCAAAACCGCAATCGACATCGCTCGGGCAAACGGCAAAGACCAGATACTGAGGTTATTTCTCAGGGTAATGGAGAACATGAGTAAGAAGTCATAATGCGATGAAAGTTTTCCTGCTCATGATGAGTATTTCTATTTCGTTCCTACTTTCTGGCCACCTATTTGGAGCAGAAGCGACGAATAGCAAGTGGTTCGACGCATTCTCGTCCTGTGTCGAACAGTCCGAGACGACGCGAG
>CAYPSC010000152.1:781-2719 GCA_964413385.1 uncultured Gammaproteobacteria bacterium
TTTAAGGCGACGAACAAAAAATGGCACGGCAAACTCTTTAGGCAACTAAGTGACGATAGGGACCTTTGGTTGGAACCTATCGCTGATCGGTTTCCAGTGACGCTTCGGATCGTTCGCGGAACTTTGGGCGCTGCTTTTCGTGATAAAGACGAGTGTCGTAAATCGCTGTTTGCCGCCCCAGTAATTCATTGGATTACTGCGAAGGTTCGTTTTGCAAATACACTTTGGTATCGAGCGGATCGACATCGACATTCATGCGATCTCCCGCCGGTCGCGCTTAATGATTTGAGTTCATGGTTGGTGCGTAATATTGCACACCGTGGAAGCGCGTCAAAGTGTGAGCTGTCCATCGAGGAAGGCGCTCTCGGAAAGGCTGCGTTCGTCATTTGTGGGGCCGAACACTATGCTTTAGCGGACACCCTTCGCGGTTGTCGATTCTTGCTTGAACAACAAAAAAGAAGCATTCCTCAAGAACTCCAAGACCAGTTCGGATGGTAAGTCACCAACGACGAACTATTTCTTCCAGCGATTAATCAAGTCATTCATCTCGCGGTTTTGCTCGATTTGTCGAATCTGATCCAGATTTCTATTAATCTGTCCCAGCTGATAGGCGGTCAGGTCATTAGGGCCACCTGCGTATGGGGCACTGCCGCCGCGAAATGCTCCCGGCCCCGCAAGCAGATAGACGACGTAAAAAATTAAAGAGAGGAGGCCGCCGAGGAGCCCAAGTATGGCAAATACAAGATTCATGGCCTCCGCATTCGGTCCAGAGGACGACCATGCGATATATGCCATCACGGAAAAAAATGTCAGCGCGATCTCCAAAATAGAAATTGGAACAGAATTCCAAAGAGCGGTACTCTTCTCGTTATCAGTTGTCATGCGGCCCTCGCACCCGTAAGTTTCGTCATAAAGTTTTTCGCCACTTCAGCAGTAACACGCGGATCGGTTGAGCCCGCGAGGGTTAGTTGCCGCTTGATTGCGATCAACATATTTTCAAATGCGCGAACACCGCCCCCGCTAGCAAGGCACGAGTTGGACAACATCAGGATTGCATCGTCGTCGTAGGTCATGGTGAGGCGCGAGCACACCCCACGAGCTGCAAGTAGAAGCTTTTCAATATTCCAATCTGGAAAACACCAGTCAACGAAATCCATCCGGCCAGCGAGTTCTCTTCCTAACATTTCCTCCACCATCGCACTCGTCAACGCTCCACTCCCACGACGTGTGACAAACGATCCGATAAAGATCCAATGAAGACGCTTTCGACCGATGTGTGTCAAAAGAGCGTGATGAAGCTGAGTGGCCTCCGCCTGAGATACCATTCCGGCCTTTGGGTCCAACCACTTATCTGCCTCGTCAATTAGGATGAGAGAACCTTCTGCGGCGTTATCGACAAGTTGTTTGATCTCAATCCGTCCGTCGATCCCGGAAACGTAAATCGGTTTTGATCCATTTATAGAAAGTGGTGGAAAGCCTGATCGCATCCCAGCCAAGCGTTGTGCGAGTTCCGTCTTGCCTGTTGCCGGTGCTCCCCAGAAAATGCGACAGACACTATGTTGGCCCTTTGAGAATTCTGTCAGGTCATAGGCGAGCGCCTTCGCAAATCCCTCTAAACCAACCAGACCGTTCAAAGCCTTTTTTATTTGGGTTTCGATGGCCACCGGCGGAATGGGAGTCTTGCTAGCGCTAGCCAGATCCGCCAACCGTTTGTCGATGAGCGCCTGGATGTCCGCGCGACTCTTGGCGTCCGTCTGAACGTCACGCAGTGCCATCAAGGCTTTGACCTGAGGATCAGCGTGCCGATGTGACTTTCCAGACTTATTTCCGCCGCCGTTCAGTCTTTGATCTTTGCGAAGCCAGTTGGAAACAAGACCTGAAGTAAAATTGTGAAGCTTATCGTCATCCCAATGGGCTCCCAGTCCTCCAGACTCAATT
>CAYPSC010000153.1:0-2718 GCA_964413385.1 uncultured Gammaproteobacteria bacterium
CGCATACTTCGTACGTGAGTAAAAAGCGAGGGGATTGGTTGCATCTTCTTCGTTCCAACCGCGTGGGTCTGGAGAGGGGCCGTAAAAAATACAACCAGAGGAAAGGTGTAAAAGATAAACGCCGCGTTCTTGGCAAGTCTCGGCAAGAACCATGGGACCAATGGTATTTGAGCGAAATGTTTCTACTTGATGTGTCTCGCACCAATCAATATTCGGGCGGCCGGTCTTCCCAGCGGTATTCACGATTGCATCAGGTTTGTGTTCATCGATCGCACGGAGCACTGCTTGTTTGTCATCGATACGCGCATCGCACAGGGATGCGTCTGGCCAAGCCTGAGCCATCCGGTTGCCAAGATAACCTTTCCCAAAAATAAGGATTTTCATAAGCGCGTCTTTATTATCAGATTTCAACTATTTTGTCATTTTTTAGAACATCGTACTCGTCACGATCAACCGGAAAAAATCAGCCCCGAGGCAAGGCTCGGGGCTAGAAGGTATGGCTGAGAATTGGTTCAGATCTTGGGGTGCAGGCAGGTGCAGCGGAACGGTCCCTCGTGCAAGCATCCAGATGTTGCGGGAAGTTGCCTCCAGCGCCGCCAGTAGACGAAGACGAACATTTGTCCGGTCTTTTTCCAGAGCCAGTAGAGCATGGGGATGATGAAGACGAAAGACGGACACAGACATCCACTGGTGAGCGCAGCTTTCCATACCCGTTTCTTTGACCACTCCGGCTCGATTCCATGGCCCGCTATGTAAACGAGAATCGCTGTAGATAGAGGGAAGAGCACGAGAAGGCCCGTGAGGCAATGAACAACAATCAGGAATGCTAGGAGCGGATCCCCGTGGTAAGGCTGATCGAGAGCGAGCGCTCCTAGAAAGCCCCACTGGATGATAGAGCCTATAAGCCAAAGCGTGTATCGCCAGGATGGTGGTTCAAAGTTGCGTATCATTCCACACCTCCCGATTGAGGATTGAAGGTCAGTTGTGTGGCGAACGTATCATAAAATATGATACTCGTCAATCGTCTCTCTGTTCGCTTTTGCGAGCAATGGTTTCCACCAATCTTCGTGTGTTTTGAACCACTCAATCGTTTGTTTCAGCCCATCTTCAAAGGTATATAAAGGCGACCATCCGAGCTCTGCCTGGGCTTTGGAAAAATCAACAGCGTAACGCCGGTCATGTCCTTTTCGATCTTGAACACAGGTAATGAGACTCTCGGGTTTTCCGAGCAAAGATAAAATTTGTTTCGCAACTTCGATATTGGCGCATTCCGCATTGCCGCCCAAGCAATAGGTCTGTCCAACGATCCCTTTTTGCAAAACAGCTTCAACGCCCCGAGCATGATCCTCAACATGAATCCAGTCGCGGATATTCATTCCATCTCCATAAATGGGGAGTGGAAGATCGTGTAAAGCATTCACGATAAGCAAAGGAATGAATTTTTCGGGAAAATGATAAGGACCGTAGTTATTGGAGCAGTTACTGATGGTGATGGGTAGCCCATGGGTATGGAAATAAGCACGACAGAGATGATCGGATCCTGCCTTGGAAGCGGAATAGGGACTACGCGGATCGTATGGCGTGGTTTCGTTAAACTTTTTCTGTTCATCAAGTTCTAGACTACCAAAAACTTCATCCGTTGAAATATGATGGAAACGTTTGATCTGCGCGCCACGGAGTCGAACTTCTTCAAGAAGGGTGTGAGTACCGATAACATTAGTCATGAGAAAGACTCGACTGTTTTCGATCGAGCGGTCCACGTGAGATTCGGCTGCATAATGGACTACGACATCCACTCCTTCCATGGTTCGATGTACAACTTCAGGATCACAAATATCTCCTTGAACAAAAGTATGATACATTGGATCGAGTCCTTCCAAATTCTTCAGGTTTCCAGCGTAAGTTAATTTATCCAAAATAATCATCTGGTCATCGGGATGATTTTTCATCCAATAACGTACAAAGTTTGATCCGATGAAGCCAGCACCGCCGGTCACAAGAAGTCGCATAATTTGTTAACATGATTATTGACGGTCTGGTTCATGATTGATAGGTTGACCGCCGCCCAACCTTAGCAGAGGAGGATATATCCATCAATGGAAAACGAGACTCGTGTGACATGGCTTTTGCCCGACCACCAGGAAATGGCAGACCTGGCGGTTTTAATTGTGAGCTGGAATGTTAAAGATCTGCTTTTGAAAAATATCGAAGCTTTATTAGAGAGTCGGGGCTCAATCAAAGCGGAGCTCATTGTGATCGATAACGCTTCAAGCGATGGGACGGCGTCAGTGATCCAAAACCAGTTTCCGCAGGTCATGCTGATTGCAAATGATCAAAACCAAGGATTTGCCGCGGCGAATAATCAAGGATTAAAAACCATGAAAGCGCGGCATGTGCTTCTTCTGAATCCGGATATGCATGTCGAACCAGATGCTTTGCAAAAAACCGTTGAATATTTGGACCAACACCTGCAAGTCGCGATCGTGGGTGGAAGATTAGCCTCCGCTAATGGCGCGCCCGTTTATTCGGTCCGCCGTTTACCAGATTTCTGGTCGCAACTCGCTATTTTGCTAAAATTACCACATCTTTTTCCTAAAGTTATTCGTCATTATCTCTATCGGGAGTTCGACTATACTCGTGAACAAGAGGTGGAATCCATCCGAGGTGCCTATTTCGCAATAAATGAAAAGGCACTCCAAGAATTGGGAGGATTAGATC
>CAYPSC010000154.1:0-2710 GCA_964413385.1 uncultured Gammaproteobacteria bacterium
CTTCGGTAGTCCCTGAAGCGGGAAAAGCGCGCCAGATAAGAAGAAAATGGGCATGACTAGGAAGTTCATGATTAGTTGGAATCCCTGCATGTCCTGCAGTAGAGAGGCGATGCCTGTCCCGAGCGCTGTAAAGAGGAGGGCGATGAGAAACATGAAGAGGATGGCGATTGGAACCAGTGCCCATGATACTGGGCGGAATCCTGCGAGCAGAGATATGAGGAATACAAGGACGCCCTGGATAGTGGCGACGGTCGCGCCGCCGAGCGTGCGACCGAGCATGATAGAGAAGCGTGAGACGGGTGCGACCAAGGTTTCCTTCAAGAACCCAAATTGACGATCCCAGATCATTTCCATGCCAGAGAAGATAGCGGTGAAAAGGATGCTCATACCAATAATGCCTGGTGCAAGAAATTGAATATAGTTACCGCCCCCAGCCCTGGCATAGATGGGACCGAAACCGAATCCAAGAGCTAGGAGGAATAATAGCGGTTGGCCTAATGAACCAATGATGCGGGCTTTGGAACGGAGGTAGCGTTTGATCTGGCGGAGCCAAAGAATATAAATGGTGTTCATAGGGTTAACGGCGATTTGACCACATGCGGCGATGCATACGCATCTGATCAAGATGGCTAGCTTCGTCTTCGCGGACGTCGCGACCTGTTAACGAGAGGAAGGCTTCTTCTAGCGACGGAGTATTGGTTTGTTGTTTGAGTTCTGCCACCGTACCCTGGGCCATAATTTTTCCGTGATCGATAATGGCGATGCGATCAGCCATTTGTTCAGCTTCCTCCATGTAATGAGTGGTGAAGAAGATGGTCATGCCTTCCTTACGACTTAATTCTCTTACGTAGTTCCACATGTGATTACGCGTTTGTGGATCCAATCCGAGCGTTGGCTCATCAAGGAAAAGAATCTTTGGGTGATGGAGCAATCCGCGGGCAATCTCTAAGCGGCGCTTCATGCCGCCGGAAAATGTTTTGACAAGTGAATCTTTTCGATCCCAAAGATCAACGAAGCTTAACAGCTCTTGAATGCGTTGACGACGTTGTTCTTTTGGTACATCGTAGAGAACGCCGTGAAATTCCATATTTTCCCAGGCGGTCAATTCGTCATCGAGACTTTGGTCTTGGAAGACGATGCCAAATGAGCGGCGGACTTGATCTGGCTCGTGGGCAGGATCGTGCTGATTCAGCTTTACGGTTCCGCTCGTTGGTGTGAGTAATGTGGTTAGTATTTTGATGGTTGTGGTTTTGCCAGCTCCGTTTGGCCCTAAAAAGCCGAAGATTTCACCGGCGTTTACGTGAAAGGAAACGTCATTTACAGCAGAGAAATCGCCAAATTTTTTTATTAAATGGTCAACGATGATCATAGTTTCCCTATCCTATGCCGTCTGATCTTGGCGGGCAAGGGAGTGCTCATGTATTAAAAAATGAAAAATGAAAAAAGAGCCATGTGGCGAGCATGGCTCTTTCGCGACGCCCCGAGGTCGGGATGTCAGAATGTGAGGAGAACCCCCGCATTCACGCCGTTCGCGGAGGGAGCAATCCAGACGACGGGTTTGTTGGTGGCTGGGCGCATCGAGATTCGGTGCTGCACCACTCCCCAGATCACGCTCCCGGCGATGGCCGCTCCACCGGCGATCGCCAGGCCCCAGCCGGCCTGGTTGATACTGGTGAGTGTCTGCGCTTCAGGCCGATCGTCTCGCCCTGGGTTCTTGACGTGTTCAGCCCATAGCTTGTCGAACCGCACCGAGCTATCGACGACCATGCCGATACCAGCGAGAAGGATACCGGCGCCGATTCCTCCGATCCAGAGCTGGTAGCGGTAGGTGCGGGCGAAGGAGATGGACGCTAGGGCAACGGATGGTTGGGTGGCAGAAGTTTGGGGTGACCGTGGTGACTTCTCCGTCGAGAGCTTTGTTTGTGGTTGCTCTGGCGGTTTTTTCGCGGCCACACCCTGCGTCGGTCTTTTCACTTGCTCCTGCCTCGCGCGCGCCATCTGCTCTTCTAGATGTTTAATCTCCTCTCTGTCCTTGACGATGCCTTGGAGGAATCCTATACGCTCCACAATTGAGATATCCTTGTCCCTGATGTGGACCGTCTTTTCACCGTGGTTCTTTGATAGCTGGTAATAGCGGATCGCCTCTTGGTAATTCTCCAGGCGATCATAGCAGAGAGCGATGTTGGTCTCCATTTTTGCCACCATGCCGATCCGGTCCGGATTATTTCGGATCAGATAGTAGGCTTCGAGAAATTCACGAACCGCAGATACGTAATCGTCGGCATCATAGTATCTGGCGCCAGCCTCGTAATGTCTGCGGACTTTTTCGGTGTCGGGGTCCACCTTTTCCGGACCTACCGGCTGGGTTTCCGTGGGCGTTTTGCTCTTTCGGTGGTTTCGCGCCCAGCTCGTTGCGCTGTTCGTCGTAAACAGCGCGAGTGCGATGAGAATGTGGACGATGTGACGCATGGTCACCTCCATGTGTGGGTTTCTGGAACCGTTCAGTTTCGTTGGGTGTCAATGACATTCACGTCCCACAAAACTGAACGATCATGGAAAGAACGAGAGGTTTTTTTAGCAAGAAAATGCCCGTTCGTCAAGCTCCGTGTTATACCCCCGCATTCTATCCTCAATGCACCACCCATCGATCCCTTCAAGGCTCCAGTACATTGCCCACTCGGTCAGATCCAACGAGGATTTAAGCCTATGC
>CAYPSC010000155.1:0-2696 GCA_964413385.1 uncultured Gammaproteobacteria bacterium
CGCATGGTCCACGCCGCCACAATGGATATCAAACGGCTGCCCCAAATACTTACGTGACATGGCCGAACATTCAATATGCCACCCGGGAAATCCAATCCCCCACGGGCTTTCCCATTCCATCTGACGTTTTTCATCCTTTGGAGAAAACTTCCAAAGCGCAAAATCCGTCGCATGTTCTTTTTCTTCGTTGATCCCAACACGTGCTCCGACCTTTTTCTCCTCTAACTTCTGTCCGGATAAGGCTCCATATTTCTCAAATTTCGATGTATCAAAATAAATACCGTCGCTCGTTCGATAGGTGAAGCCTTTTTCTTCTAGCGTTTTGACCAGCTCTATCTGCTCTTTAATATGTTCCGTCGCCCGCGGCATACGCGACGGCATCTCTATATTCAAACGGCGCAAGTCTTGAACAAATCGTGCTTCGTATTCTTTCGCAACCTCCCAGGCGTTTTTACCAGATCTCTTCGCTTCGCGTTCCACCTTATCCTCACCCTCGTCGCCATCACCAACCAGATGTCCCACATCCGTAATATTCATCACGTGATTGACCTCGTAACCACTGAACTCTAATGTCCGACGCAGCACATCCTCAAACACATAGGTCCGTAAGTTACCGATCGTCGCGGGATTATAAACCGTCGGTCCACAGGTGTAGAGACCAACTTTTTTATCCTCAATAGGTTTAAATTCTTCCAACCGATGATGGAGGGTATTCCACAATTTAAGCATGAGGAGAGCGTATCGCACTTCCCTCACGCCGCCAAGGCAAGATCAAGATAGCTTTTAATTCTCTATTTCGTATTGTTCGTCATTCTCCCCCTCCGCTCCATTTTTTTCCGATGGCGATAAAACACGCTCCTTCTTTCCCTGCGTATGAGTATCGTCTTTTTCCAGAATCTTCACATGCTCATCCAAACGGTCAGCTTCATCAATCAATAGTTGATTGACCAAAGTCTTGCTCTCCGGATCTTCAAGAACCGCCTGATCATCGGCAATTTCGGTAATTTCTTGTTTATCGAGATCCACGCTTTCACGCAAAAATTTCTGTCGAGCGGCTGCCTCAGAAGAGGTTGCTGGATGCTCTTCGACCGCCTGCTCAACCTGATTAACAACCTTTTCAACATGCGCAGCCGCTATCGGTTTGTCTTTTTTAACCAATAAACGAGTCTCCTCAATGCGACGGTGTAATTGGTTTAATTTAATTCGTTCTCTCGCCTCTGGCGTAACCGCTACACTAACCTGAATGCGCTCGAGCGCCGTGCGCAATGGATAAAGAGGGTGATCAGGTAACACATTTGGTGAAGTATAAGCGTATGAAGCCGTACCGACCGCCAAACCAGCCACCAATGTTAACGCAATCCCCACACGTTTCCAGGAAAGAAAAAAAACATGAAAAGAAGAAAGCGGTAAATGGCCCGCATCCGTGAGCGTCTTATGCAAAGCACGCTTAAAGACTGGATCTGGAGCTGCCTGGCGGCTTAGACGAGAGAAACGCTGTTTGATGAGCCATGTCATAGTGAATGAGGATTCTTGAGTAGGCCTTTAAGTTTTTTGAGCGCACGCGTCGCCTGAACGCGTAAGGCCCCAGATTTTTTATCAAAAATTTCTTCCAAATCTTCAAACGTCCAACCTTCCAAATATTTCATCCGCACAAGTTTGGCATCCTCTTGAGAGAGCTCAACAATCGCCGCCAATAACTTTTGTTCATCATGCCGTTGCGCTAATGTCTGACGAAAATCTTTCGATGCCCAGAGCGTCCCTTCCACCTCGTCCAAATCCACGCCCGGTCGTGTTTTTGCGTAAGTATTAATCAGGTGATTGCGGGCAATTGTGTAAAGCCACGACACCTCGCTCACCGCAGGATCATATCGATCGAACGCCTCGAATGCTTTTAAAAAAACGTCTTGCGTTAGATCCTGGGCAAGGGCTTTATTGCCGCCCACGCGATAAAACACGAATTTGTAAATTCGATCCACGTAGGTCTCGTAAAACTTCGTAAAATGTCGTTTGTGCATGGCCTATGTGGCGCCTATAAATACCAAAACCCAAGAAATTCGTTACGAGCAAGCGTCGTTTAATGAGATTTTTCTAGCTTACCTCAGGCCAATCTAGCCAGCAATAACCAACGCTTTTACGTTTGACTTCCTTATCAAAGCTGGGCCATCAAGATCCGATGCCCAGCGCCCTCACTTCTGGGCGCCGTTTTATTTTACAACCCTTCTCTTTTCAAATCCTCTAAAAATTTCCGTTGCTCTTTGGTCAGTTTCCTCGGTACATCCGGAATAACTTTTACATACTGGTTTCCCCGTCCACGAGATCGCAAATACGGAACCCCATGCTCCTTAAGCGTAAACACCGTATCAGTCGGTGTCCCTTCTGGAATCTTAAGCGTCGTCGACCCATCCAACGTATCAATGTTTATAGTCCCGCCAAGCGCCAACATTGAAAACGGAACGGCAACCTCTGAATGAATATCATTACCATCACGTTCAAATCGCGAGTCTGGTTTGATGTGTACTCGAACAAACAAATCACCCGACCGGCCACCATACGGTGCCGCCTCACCTTGCCCATCAACCTTGAGCGCTTCGCCCTCGTCGATCCCCGATGGAATCTGAACCGAGAATATTTCTTCTCGCCGTTCAACACCTAACCCTCGGCACAAATTGCATTCTTTTTCAGGTTTTTTCCCGCGC
>CAYPSC010000156.1:0-2600 GCA_964413385.1 uncultured Gammaproteobacteria bacterium
GTGCTGACCGATGCGATGCGGGACCGTGACGAGGGTAAGCGCGGTCACCAGGCAGAAGATGGCGGAAGCGATGATCAGAAGTGCCTTCATTTTTGTCCCCCTTTCTTGGGTGGTTTTGGGTTTGACGGTGCGATGGCAAGCGACCAAGTAGTAGCAAAAAGAAGGTGCATGGTCAATGGAATAGCGGGGTCTTGCTATTTTCTATGCTTTTTGATAATCTTCCGCCATCTGAAATTATGAAAACCGCGATTCATCCCACTTATTATCCAGAAGCAAAAATCGTCTGCGCGTGCGGAAACGTGATGACGGTTGGTTCAACGGTGCCAGAAATCCACATTGAATTGTGCTCTGCTTGTCACCCTTTTTATACAGGTAAACAGAAATTGATTGATACATCTCGCCGTGTGGAGAAATTCGAAGGTCGTGTGCAAGCTAAATCAACCAAAGGTTCAGTGGCAACGGGCAAAAAGGTCAAAACAGCCAAGCGTGAGGCGCAGAAAGCAGCCAAGAAAGCAGCCAAACAACCAACACACTTAGACGAGACTCAGGCTTAGATACATAAAGACCGACATGATTGGCCGGAAGTGATATGATTCCGGACGATCAAGTCGGTTTTTTGATTATGTCATCCCTTGTTGAACAGGCGAAAAAAGCCGTGGAAGAATTAAAGGTTGCCGAAGGCAAAATATCTTCGAGCGAGGTTTTGGTTGATCCAAAAAAATTGAAAGAAGCCTCGATCGCTTATAATCATGCCAAAGATGTGGCAGAGGCTTCACAACGTTTTTTATCGTTGATGGCTGCGGTAAAAGAAGCAAAAGAGGCAGCCGCGTCTCAAGATCAGGACATGAAGTTGATGGGCGAGTCTGAACTGATTCGTTTGCAACCAGAACTCGCGGTCGCTGAAGAGGCGCTCGAAGCCATGCTGGTCCCACCGGATCCTCACGATCAAAATGATATCATTGTTGAGATTCGTGCTGGCGCGGGTGGGGATGAAGCGGGTCTTTTCGCCGAGGATTTAACGCGTATGTACATTCGTTTTGCCGAGCGCCACAGGTGGAAGGCGAGCTTGTTATCCGAGTCACGTAACGACCAAGGCGGATATAAGGAAGTGGTATTCGGCATCCAGGGTTCCGGTGCCTACGGTTGGCTAAAGTATGAATCCGGGGTCCACCGTGTACAACGTGTACCCGCCACGGAAAAGCAAGGACGTATCCACACATCGACGGCGACCGTTGCGGTGCTTCCAGAGATTGAAGAAACTGAAATGAAGATTGAAGCCAAGGATCTGCGTATCGATACCTTTTGTGCTGGCGGTAAGGGTGGTCAGTCCGTAAATACGACGAAATCGGCAGTGCGTATCACGCATGTGCCGACCGGGATCGTGGTTTCCTGTCAGGACGAGCGCTCTCAGCTCCAAAACCGCGAACGCGCGTTTATGATTTTGCGTGCGCGTCTGTGGGAAGCGGAACAGGAAAAAAAGCGGGCGACGCTCGAAGCCGAACGCCGTTCACAGATTGGCACGGGTGATCGTTCAGAAAAGATTCGCACATACAATTATCCGCAAGATCGCATTACTGATCACCGCATCAAGAAGTCTTGGCATAACATCATCCAAATTTTGGATGGCGACCTCGAGCCATTGATCGTCGCCGTCAAAACCGGGAAGGTTGGAAACGAAGAAGAGGAGGAATGATTGGGAGTATGTCTATAATATTTTCGTTCATTGCCGCCGTGCTCGATGCGTTAAAAAGTTTGGCGGCCAAGCGCTCAACGAAACAGGAAATGGGCGAGTGGACCACGGCATTCGTTTGGGTGGCGACCGCGGCTATCGTCCTGTTTCCTTTACTATTTATAAAACCATTTCCGTCCTCAATTCCTCTTTCATTTTGGATTATCGTGATTATCCGAGTGGCGATCGAAATCGTGGGGATTCGATTATTTCTGCGGGCGCTCAAAGGAGCAGATGTCTCACACATCCTCCCATTGACCGGCCTCTTACCGCTATTTGTTCTTTTGGTTTCCTGGGGCGTGAACCACGAGTTTCCAAAACTTTGGAGCTTGAGCGGAATTGTGCTTATAATCTTGGCAACGTATTTGCTACAAAATAAAAAGGCGCAAGGGTCAGGTTCGAACCGTTTGAATTCTTGGGCAATGATTGGAGCGGTTTTTATATGGGCGCTCGCCACAAGCTTGCACAAAATCGCCATAGAAGAAACGAACATCTATTTTTACACATCCGTCGTCACGCTGGTGTTTGCCTTTAGTCTTTTTTGGTTTGCCTGGTTCTTAAACCGTGCGGATTTTAAACGAAAGAACATATCACGCCTATGGCAACCAGCGCATGTCGGTGTATTAGATGGGATGACCTTTGGGGCGACGATGATAGCGCAAAGCGGGACGCTAAACGTTATCGCTATTTCTTTGCGGCAAACCAGTCTAGCGGTGGCATCTCTTGTAGCATGGATATTTTTGAAGGAATCCCCGCGTGGCCGGGTTGTTCCTGTGGTGCTGATGCTGGTAGGAGCTGTGATCATTTTAATCGCTCAAAAGGATTGACAATGTCGCGACAAGCCCCAGTGCTCTGACACTGGGGACTCAGA
>CAYPSC010000157.1:0-2585 GCA_964413385.1 uncultured Gammaproteobacteria bacterium
GGGTACGGGTATTGCTCTCGAAAACCTTGACTCCTACAAGCGGAGTATTTTTTCATCCAGATAGTTTTTTCAATCCAGCTCATATCACCTCCTTTCCCTCACTGATTCTAAGAGGGAGAATAAAACCCCTCTCAATTTAAGAGGGGGGCAGGGGTGATATTTTTAAACCAACGATCGTATCAGCGATTCTTTGTCTTTATGCTATTATTCCTTCATGCTCATTGGTATTGAGGCTTCGCGGGCAAACCGGCAAAAGAAAACAGGCGTCGAATGGTACGCTTATCATTTGATTCAGACCATGAAGCGTCTGCCCGAGGCAGAACATCATTCCTGGTTGTTGTATAGCAATACCCCGCTCATGCGCGGTTTGGAAAAAGGGCCATCCAATTGGCACGAGCGCCGTTTAAGTTGGCCGCCAAAATATCTTTGGACACAGGTTCGTTTGAGTCTCGAAATGCTCATGCGCCGACCAGAGATTTTGTTTGTGCCAGCGCATGTCCTCCCGCGTTTTTTTCCATCCAAAAGTGTGGTAACGATTCATGACATTGGCTTTCATCGTTTTCCACAGCTGTATAAAAAGAAACAGGTCGCCTACCACGAGTGGTCCACCCGGGAAATCGTCAAAAAAGCAGCGCGTATTCTTACGGTTTCTAGTTTTTGCAAAAGAGAACTAGTGGATGCCTATCAAGCTGATCCAGATAAAGTTTTTGTGACCCATTTAGCGATTGATCATCAACGGTTTTATCCACGCTCCTTTGAAGAATCTGAACGCGTGCTCTCAAAATGGGAAGTTCCAGAACACTTTTTGATGTTTGTCGGTCGCCTGGAGCGGAAGAAAAATATTACGACCTTGCTTGAAGCGTTCACGATTTACAAACAGTGGGCCGGTCCTGATGATCCGCTTGAGCTTATTTTGTGTGGTCAGCCTGGTGTGGGTTACGACGAAATCGAACGCCTTATCAAGAACCATATTGCCACAGATAAAATCACCCTTGCCGGCTATATAACGGAAGAAGAAAAAGCTGCGCTTCTTTCACGTGCCACGGCCTACGTGCATCCAGCATGGTACGAGGGCTTCGGTATTCCACCGGTCGAGGCTATGGCTTGTGGCTGTCCTGTGCTCTGCGCTCGCGGTTCATCTCTGCCAGAAGTTGTGGGTATTGAAAATGCGTTGTGGTTTGATCCAGCTGATGCACAAACGCTTGCCGAGCACATCGACCACGTGGCGCATGATGAATCAACGCATATTGAGTTGCAGCAGCGGGGGTTATGGTGGGCGAGACACTACACTTGGGAAGAAACCGCTCGCCAAACATTACGTCTTCTGACCGAGTGGTAGCTTCTCCGTATGTTGCAGGAGTTAAGACATCGTCTGATTGATTGTGGTCTTTCGCAAAAAGAGGCAGATGTTTATCTTGCGATGCTTGAGTTAGGCTCATCGTCGGCCCAAGATATTTCTGAAAAAGCTGGAGTTAATCGTTCCACGACCTACTTGGCAATCGAAAGTCTCCAGCGTCGTGGCTTAGCGTCTTCTGTGGAGGAGGATAAACACACGGTGTTTGCTGCCGAAGACCCGCGCCGACTTCTTTCTTCTGTCGCAGACGAATTGGCAGAGGTTGCGGCGCGCCAAGAACGGTTGCAATCATCTTTGCCAAATTTGCTCGCTTTGTTTAATGCTATTGAACACAAGCCAAAAGTTCGATTTTTTGAAGGTGAAGAAGCGCTGACACTGGTCCGTCATGAAATTGCTGACATTCGCGAACCTATGTGGGAGGTGTACGCCGTGGATGAGGCTTTAATTACTTCGGCAAACGTGAATGCTCAAGACCGTATCCAAGTCACCAAGCGCGTGAGCGGCCGTGTACTGATGGCAATCAAGCCGGGTTGTGTGCCGCCGTATTTTGATCCGCGTGGGATTGAGGTGCGAGCCATGGATTATGATAAGTATCCTTTTTCTGGAGATATGGCATTAACCGGCAAGCGTGTTTACATTGTAAGCGTGCGCCCAAATGGTTCCGGGTTAGTGATCGAGAGTGAAGAAATTGTAGCTCTTGTCCGTGCCTTATACGAGGCAGCTTGGCAGAGCGCACGGTTATGGAACCCGCCGTCCAACTGGAAACCGATCGATGCGTAAAATTGGATGATATCCAGTGTGTAAGTTTTAAAAAGTAAGGGTTCGTGCGCCGATCACGAACCCTTACAAGGCTTATTGGGAGTAGTGTCGCGCTCAGCCCAGGTCTTTAACTAACGCACCGCACGGGCAACGCGCGACGGGGCGGAGAAAAAAGCGGTTTCTGACCGCAAGGTTGACGTCAACGAGATCCTCACGAAGAAGAGTCACGGCGTGACTCCTTTCTGCGGACCTCGTGCACGAGGGCGGGCGGGGTCAGTTGACCCGGGCGCGCGACTCGTGCGAGGCCGCGCGTTCTAGCGTTGTAGGCATGGTGTGCCTCACATGAGGTCGCTGCTGACGACCTCGGCTACGCCCTGGAATGCCGAAGCAGTCACTCTCCTTGTTTTTCTGCTCGTACACCTCCAGGGACACCGCGCGCTGGCAACGACGCACGGCGATTTGGGTCATGTCC
>CAYPSC010000158.1:0-2548 GCA_964413385.1 uncultured Gammaproteobacteria bacterium
CATCACGGCCAGAAGATTCACTTAAAACACGGACTCTAAAATGGGGGTTGACCAGCGGTCTTTGGGTCTTTGTTTTTCGGTATTCACGCGCCGCTGGAGTGATGATCGAATGATAAAATTCTTTCCACCCAGCGCCAGCATCAAAGGTATGAAACTTTAACCCTGGCGGCACATGTAATTTTTAGAGTATCGAAAGCGTCATAAGAATTCAACAAAAAACTGGTTGGCAGTTGTCAAGGTTAAATTCTGTCAAGGTAAAAACCTATAATTTGCATGAGATATTATGTTGAGATGGAATAAAAAATGCCTCCGTTATTACAGAGGCATTTTTCTTCATGACTTTTTATTATCGTTAACGATGTCGGCCATTTTCTCATCGTAGTCGATTTTGGCCATCAGGATCGCGGTTTCCAAATCTTTGAATGGCACGCCGTCCATGATGCGGTAAAGAATTTTTCTTTCGGGTTCATCCGGCTGACCACAATGATCTCGCGGACAAAATGACGAAACCGCGCATCGTAACGCTTTTTGATATCTTCGGTGATCATGCGGCACCTCCGGCTGCTTGCTCCATAGCAACATAAGAAGAGGGTTTGCCGATGATGAGTGAGGCCATCGCTTCACGATACATGGCAAAGTAAGTTTTGTTAGCCATACGGTAGAGGGAGACAGCATCCTCACACTGCCGCTGAAGGAATACCCCTTCCAGATCAATCAGGTTTTTCTGAAACGAGAATTTCTTCGTATTCCCTTTGCGCCATTCACGCAGCTTCCATACCGCCATCATGGCCTGAGCGCGAAAACGCTCCTGCAATTCGGACATGGCTTTGACATCCATGTAATCGGGTGTCCGCGCCACATTCCCGGTCTTCTTGATCCGGTCGATAATGTCCTGCGCGACGGCAGGCCCATATTGGCTTTCCAGCTCCTCTTGCAGCTTGGAAATATCCAAATTCTCTTTATTTTCAATAGTATACATAGTAATTCCCCACACATTTAAGTTTACACATTCACGCTGGACGTAAGATTTAGCCCTAAATCCTTAACAAAGCGTTAAATCTTTGTTGATTTAGACATATTTTTTTGCTTTATAGTAAAAATATGTTCATTAAAGGACATTATTTTCTATTTTAGAAAGAAATATAATGATTAGCGCATCCCAGATTAAAGCCGCCCGTGCCTTATTGGACTGGTCCCAGGAAGACTTGGCCAAGATGGTGGATGTGTCTTTGCCTACGTTGCGCAACATCGAAAAGGGCGGGGACACGAAACAGGAGACGCTTAAAAACATCACATCCGCGTTTGAAGAAAACGGCATCGAATTTCTGATCGACGATGGCGTGAAGCGCAAAACCTCCGCCATGAAAACGCTCCAGGGACAAAAGGGGTATTGGGAGTTTTATGACGACGTGTACGAGACCGTCAAAAAGCTCGGCGGAGAAATCCTCGTTAGCAACGTCGATGAACTTCTCTTTACCAAGTGGCTCGGCGAACGCGGCATGGTTCATAAGGGACGCATGAATGCGCTGTCCAAAGAAAAGGAATTTTCCCTTAAGATTTTGATCCGCGAAGGCGATAACAATTTTACCGTGCCGGAATATGCCGAGTATCGCTGGACGCCCAAAGACCGCTTCTCCGAAATCCCTTTTTACGTTTATGGCCGGAAACTGGCGATCATTTTATTCGAACCGCAAAATGTGTCTGTCTTCATCATCGACAATCCGAAGATTGCCGAAGCCTACAAGAAACAATTCAACGTGATTTGGGATCAGGCCATCCTTATTCCAAAAGAGCGGCTGGTGACCGTCGCGGGGACGGAGCTTGATGAATAAACGCGCCCCAACGCTTTTAGAGGCAAAGTCGTTTTATACGCCCGAGCAACTGGCCTTGGGCGAGGGGTATTATAAGCTTTTTTCCGGACTGGAGTTTGGTGCGCGGATTTCGGATTGTTTCAATCCTTTGGGTTCGGCCATGTGGTCGCATTTTATTCGTCTTCAGGACAAGGCTTATAAAGAAAGTAGCGCTCTTGCGACGTACGATGTCGTCCGCAATGAAATCGAAGCCATTCACGGTCTTGGCCCTGAGATTGCGGCGATGATCGTGGCTGATCCAGACTTTGATCCGGACAATCTGATCGTCGTTGAAAAAGGCAGTGGTTCCAAGGACGCTGTCAGAGCCAAGTCCATGGTGCAAATCGCGCAGCTTGAAGCGGCAGGTGCACACATCGCGCAGTATGCTCCTTTTGAAAAATCAGACTTCTTTCGGAATGAAACGGTTCAAACCTTCAAAGAAGATCGCCCCGATATTCGGGTCAATCCGCAAGCCGCTGATTTTACCAAAGACAATCCTGATCTCGGCATCAAAGGCCCACGCGTTGTGTTGGAGAACGGTACACCGCGCTCGAATATTGCAACGAATTCGCCACATGAAATTCCCTTTGACAGTTTGCGCGCGCAATTCCGCCATGACCGGAAGTTATGCGGTAAAGGCGGCGTTCTTATTATGAATTGCGATGGGGATCAGAATGGAGAGCGCAATGAGGCAAAGT
>CAYPSC010000159.1:0-2526 GCA_964413385.1 uncultured Gammaproteobacteria bacterium
CTTCATCAATGACCAGAATACGTTTTTTTCGTTCTGAACGGACGACATTCCAAATATAATTCACAATGGTATAGATCGCCATGGGACGCAACTCGTCTTCCAGGTCGCGTACCGAGAAAATCACGAGCTGATTGTTCATCTGTACAGTGGTCGGTGCATTCAACAGCCCAGAAAACGTTCCTTCCGTATACTTTTTTAGTTTGATCACTAAGTCAGCCGTACCTTCCATCCCTTCAAGGATATCCTGAAAATCCTGAAGGATGGGCGGCTCAATGTTGACAATATCTGCCCCAGGAACAATATCTTTTCTTGCATACGTTTCGAGCAGCGCCCGGTCGAGCAACGAATCTTCCGCTGTCGTGACCTTGCCCAACATGAGCCGAAGCAATCCCTTAATCGTAATCACTGCTGAACGAATAATATCCTCTACTTGGTAAGACTCTTCACGTGGTCGTGGCAAATCAAATGGATTAATTTTCGAACGTGATGACAAGGAAACATTGATATAGGTACCGCCCACTGCATCAGAAAGATGTTTATATTCCATCTCAGGATCAATGACGATAACATCCACACCCAACATCATAGAACGAAGGATCTCAAGTTTGACGGTATAACTCTTTCCCGCACCGGCCGTGGCAAAAATTACCGCATTCGCGTTCTGCAAAGAAAAACGATCAAACAAAATCAGGGAATTATTATGTCGATTAACACCATACAGAATACCGTTATCGCTCGAAAGTTCTGCCGATGTAAACGGGAAAGATGAAGCGATCGGAGAGGTACTCATGTTAAATGTGATCTGCAATTCATCGTTCCCAATGGGAAGCGTTGAGCTGAATCCTTGCTCTGCCTGGAAATAAGCGCGGCGGGTATAAATCAACATGGAGGCAAACGTACTCTCTACGGTCGAAGTGACACGCTCCAGTTCATCCTTATCTGTAGAATAAAATGTGCAGTAAAAAGCAAATTGAAAGAAATGCTCAATACCCTGCGTCAAATCATCACGTAGCGCCTCCACGTCGCGTAGGGCCGTTTCGGAAATCGGATCGCGTGGTTTTCCTTTTTGGGCATCATCGGCAATTTGCGCTTCGAGCACACCCACTTTCTTCTTTAGCTGTTTCAGAATCACATCTGCCTTGATCGGATAAAAGAACATGCCGATATCCAGCTGAGAGCTTAAATTAATGATAGGAGACGCCCAACCCACAGACACATAGCGCGGATACGTCACGACAAAAATCGTGCGGCAAAAAGTGTCACCTAAACGCACGAAGGATGGCTCCACTTTCATGGCAGCTGGCGCGATCAGATCCTTAATACTGGCAACTCCCTTGCGATAGACGCGCTCTTCTTCGAGTGCCACGCGCTGCTCCTCTTGCTCTCGACGTAATTCCTGCTTTGATGGACCCTTTTTTAACCGAACTCCATCGGCTGTGAGCGCCGAGGCGTCAAATCCTTTTTTTTGTTCGGTTTCAAATGCCATGTGAAGAAGTATACCACGTGAATCGATGAGCTTGTAGCTTTCAGCTTTGAGTTCATCATTGGATAGAGCCTCTGAAAGCTAAGAGATCGGCGAGCATCATCCATCCACCTGTAGTTGCGAAATATCCCCCAAGCGCTGCGTATCCATCAGTTCTGGATTGTAGACGCCGTAATACAGCTCAATCAGACTCTGGGTATCAAGCTGTATCGCATTGAGCGACATCGATGAAAGTCCGGAGATAATTTGATTGACGCGCAAATTTAAAGAAAACTTTTGCTTTTGAAACCGTTCATCCGATACATGCACGGCAAGTGATGGCGAAAAGATTTCCCCTAATCTTTGGAAAAAATTCTTTTGCTTGTCCGTGGCTGGGTTCAAAGGCACGATGACAAAAAAACGTTTTTGCATAATGTCGCCCAGCTGCACCAATTGTTTGACGAAATCTCGGTAATCACTGATTTGTTTCTTGAGCAACTCATTTTCCAAATTCTTTTCATTTTCTTTCAATTGATTCATGTAATTATCAATGTTCATTTTACGCGACTGAATCACAATCTGTACCGGAAAGTCCAAGGCATTTAAAAATTGCATATACGCCTGCACAATGGCACTCTGCTCATCCACGGATTTCAGAGCAAAATTAATGCTGGACACCAAAAGCACCGCACGGAGCGTCCCATCCTTCATGACAACAGTATCTTCCCTAATTTCCGCAATATCTAAAAACCGCTGCGATGGTACACCGGGTTTTGGACCTGCGAGCTTATTACTTTGCATAGTTGTCATCCATCGTCCTCCGAATTATACACTCCTCCCGTATTCACCGTAAGGGCCAGATCACGCAAACGCGTGGAAGCGGGGGGTGTTTTTGCCACCGAAATCTTCGGCGGTGCTTCGGGCGCTTCCGCAAGAAAACGACGAAGCTCTGAATCCGTTGTTTCCTTGCGCCACACACGCAGCGCTGGGCGCACGTTTGTCTGCAAAAAATTTACAAAAAAGATGTGAAACGGCTGACCATTGATTTTTACAAACGCGAAGGT
>CAYPSC010000160.1:0-2505 GCA_964413385.1 uncultured Gammaproteobacteria bacterium
TGCCATCTCCATACTTTACATCAATTAAGTGATGCAAAGGTATTGAACCATAACGACACATTGACTTATATAGATATGTATGCCATAATCACAGAGGTTACATTAACAACTTAAACACAACCTAGGCCACTGGCCGGAAAGGAAATATAAAAATCAAATCAGTATTAGCATTCATGTCAGTCGTCGCCTCGTTCTGTTCGTTTGGTGCCAACATCACCATGACTAACACCATGACAAACGATTGGATAAACCTTGGCAGTGTCAGGACAAACGTCCTCATCTGCCGGTTACAACTCGACAGCGACGTTCCAACCTTCGGCAGTGGTGCAGTAGGTCACCTGTCGGTCGGCGGTCGCATTGTTGATCCGACAAAGAATCACACCATTGGTAACATACGGTGCCTCAATACCGAGAGCAATTTCTTTGATAATGCCTATCTCATGGGTGGGTATTCATCGAATGATGGCACCGTGTTTGCAGGATGGCTCTCGTTTCAGCAATATGCCGGTTACGGAGCTTTCAATCCACAACCTGGTTCACCAGTAACGATAAATATTGTTGCTGACCTGGGATCGGGGTGGGAGACAGGAGATAGACTCCTGGCATCTGTAGATTGGATTAAAAACATCATTGCTGAAGGCAACTACTGGTCACCGGTTGGCGTGGTATCTAACGAGTTCGTAGTTGTGGGGGAAGTGCCGATTATCAGCTCGATCATGGTGACCAATTCGAGTGTAAGTATCGTTGCATATGCCAAACCAAATGTGGCGTGCACGCTCGAGTCGAGCGATGTCTTTGTCGGCCAATGGCAAAAAACTGCAACCAACACAACATCTGCCTCGGGTGTGGTTACCTTCGAAAACAAGGTCGATCCGCTAACGAATCAGAAGTTCTTCAGGGTGGGAATAAATCAATAACGACATTCATCACCCATTATCCATCGTCTTACGCGAAAATCTCCGTAAGGCGATTTTCTTTTATATTAAAATTTGGATGGAAGCCTCAAAATGCATTATGCAAATAACTTGCATTATCTTAGAAAGAAGGGTATATTCTTTTCAGATTCGAGATGTAAATGGTTTGCACCTCGAGAACATTTCACAAACAAACACAGCAGGAGATCATAAAATGAAAGAAATCATGCAGATATTCGCCACTGTCGGCGCATTGGGTGCCGGCAAGACGACGTTTGTCTTGAACGTAATTCAAGCCCTGGAATCCCAAGGATTTCCGACCAAAGAGAAAGTGGCCTACGTTGTCAACGACGAAGGTGCGCTCATTGATGGTGAACTCGCTAGGCAGAGGGCAGAAGTGGTCGCTATGACCAATGGATGCTTTACCTGCTCGGACACTGCTGAGCTTCGCACCACCCTTGAACTTCTCGAGAAATCGGGAATCACATGGGTGTTCCTTGAGGGCTTCGGTATTACGGCCGGAAACGAGACGAGGAAATTCCTCGAATCATGCCCTTATCCGTTCCACATCCTCTGCCTGCTCTCGTTCAAGCATCACACCTTGGACCTGATCAGGTATGCACATGTCGTCAAGAGCCAAGTAAAGGCAGCAACGGTGGCGGTCGGTATCACGAAGTATCAGGGGTGGATAGAACGGCTCCTAGAACGTTTGCAGCCAATGAAATTTGGCGGCAGACTCTTTCGCTGGCTTTCTGAAAAGCTACGTGTTGCTAGATTTCGGAAAGTGCTTAACAGCGCTATTCCGGAATTCGTGGCGCAGGAAAATCAGGGGATACCGCTCACGCTCATTCCCGACAGCTCGACGCTTCCCGACATCGTCCTCAACCTTTTCAAGGGAAAGGTGATACAGGAGATCGAGTTGCCGGACTGGCTACATCATCACGACCGTGGGCATAAACACCACGCAGGTTGTGGTTGTAAGCACCATCATCACCATCATCATGAGTATTCGCACGGTAGGCACGATGTTCACGGCATGCGTCCATACTGGTTTGAGCTTCAGGAGGGTGTGACGTTTGATGATTTCAAGCTGGCGTTTACCGGAAAGGATTTCCTGCTACGCATCAAGGTTGCAGTCGGGGGGTATCTTTTCAACGAGGTGCATGGCGACTGGCAGTCCAGGGTGGATACGCGGCGATTCGTGACGTTTTATACCACGAGGGAAGTGAAGATCGAAGATGATCTGCCGGAGCTTACCACACTCATTCTCCAGAAAAAAGACGAGGAGCATGCAGAGCCTGGATATAAACAACTTCGACATGATGTCGCGGATCGCGAGAGCACCGTGGCTGAAATTCAGAAGCTGCTCGACGAGATGCCTGTTGAACCGGTGATTGTTCCCTCGGGACGCTTCATTCGGCTTCTGACTCATCCGGAAACGCTCCAGACAGTTAAGGATGGGATTGCACGGAGACCAAGCGTAAAAGACGAATGGTTTCCGAAGGTCCTGAAGCAGTGCATGGAATACTGGGTGAAATGTGGTGTAGTAATTAACACACGTAGCAGTGAGATTTTTCCTGAGGATATCGGG
>CAYPSC010000161.1:0-2378 GCA_964413385.1 uncultured Gammaproteobacteria bacterium
GAAGTACTTTCTTTCGTTTACAAATTGCGTAGAAAGGTAATGAGGTAAAATGGAACAGATATTTCAATTTGTTAAAAGATTCGAACGTTTTACAAAGAACACAGATCTTTTCATCGCATTTGGATTGCTTGCAATCTTAGCCGTCATGATTATTCCACTTCCAGCAATGTTGCTCGATGTGGCTTTGACCTTTTCCTTGGCACTAAGCCTTTTGATTTTATTGACAGCTTTGTACATCAAGCGCGCGCTGGATTTCACTGCATTTCCATCGCTACTTTTGATGACGACGTTGTATCGCTTGTCACTTAACGTTGCGACAACGCGTTTAATTCTGACTCATGGACACGAGGGCCCAGCTGCTGCGGGTGATGTGATTCAAGCGTTTGGTAACTTCGTTGTTGGAAATAACTACGTCATCGGTTTTATTGTCTTCCTGATTCTTATCGTCATTAACTTTATTGTTATCACCAAAGGTTCGGGGCGCGTAGCGGAAGTTGCAGCACGATTCACCTTAGATGCGATGCCTGGTAAACAAATGTCTATCGATGCAGACTTGAACGCAGGTCTGATCAATGAACATGAGGCTCGTCGTCGACGTAAAGAAATCGAACAAGAAGCAGATTTCTACGGGGCCATGGATGGTGCCAGCAAATTCGTACGCGGAGATGCCATCGCTGGTATTATCATCACTTTGATCAACGTCATCGGCGGATTATTAATTGGTATCATCCAGAAGAATCTAGATATTGGAACCGCTGCAAAATACTACACGATGCTAACAATCGGGGATGGATTACTTGCCCAAATTCCTGCACTGATCATCTCAACTGCTGCCGGTACAATTGTAACTCGATCATCAAATACAGATAAAGACATGGGATCTGAAGTCGCGAGCCAACTATTAGTAAGTCCTCGAGCAGTTTATATTGCGGCGGGCGTACTGGGTCTTTTAGGTCTTGTTCCAGGCCTTCCAACGGTTCCATTCATTTCGATGGCTATTGGCTTGGCTGGACTTGCGTGGATTATTCAACGCTATAAAAAAGAAGCAGCGGATATCGAAAAGAAAAAAGCAGAGGCAGTCACCACCGCTCCGAAAAAAGAAAATATCGAAACGATGCTTCCGCTGGATATGGTCGAGCTTGAAGTTGGATACGGCCTTATCAATGTTGTAGAGTCCGATAAAAGCGGCGACCTTATCGAACGGATCACAAGTATCAGAAAACAGTTTGCATTGGATCTTGGTATCGTTGTTCCAAGCATTCACATTCGTGACAACTTACAGTTAGCTCCAGGTGAATACCGCGTTTTGATTAAAGGTAACCGAGTCGGTGGCGGAGTTCTTCGGCCAGAAGCAATGCTTGCGATGGATCCGGGAAATGTCGTCAGTCGAATTGACGGTATTAAAACTAAGGAACCTGCATTTGGTCTTGATGCCCTTTGGATTAATCCATCGAAAAAAGAAGACGCGGAGCTCGCCGGCTATACTGTCGTGGATTTACCAACAGTTATGGCAACCCATATTACCGAGATCGTACGCACTCATTCGCATGAACTTCTTGGTCGTCAGGAAGCATCGATTCTTATCGACAACTTTAAAAAGACGCATTCAAAAGTGGTCGAGGAACTTATTCCAGATATGTTGTCACTTGGATCTGTCGTCCGGGTTATGCAGAATTTATTAAAAGAGCAAATCTCTGTTCGTGATCTTTTGACAATTTTTGAAACACTTGCCGATGAAGCGCCTCGTACAAAGGATGTCGAGATGTTAACAGAGGCAGTTCGCAAGGGTCTTGCGCGTGCAATTACTGCGAAATACTCGAATGAATCAGGCATGATTCCAGTCATGACCTTGCATCCACATGTCGAGGAAATGATTGCGAACTCATTATTACAAACCGAGCAAGGCGTGCAGCTTGTAATGGATCCGCAGTCTGCGCACATGTTGATTAATGAAATCGCAAACTCGGTAGAGCAGCATCCAGAAATTGCTGGTCAACCAATCTTGTTGGCATCACCGACGTCACGCCGACATATATTCAAATTGACGTCACGTTTTATACCGCAACTCATTGTGCTTTCACACAGTGAGATTACGACAGATGCCCGAGTTCAATCAGTTGCCATCGTGGAGATGAACAATGCAGGTTAAAAAATTTGAAGCCCGAACTATGAAAGAAGCGCTCGAAATGGTTAAGACCCAATTGGGACCCGAAGCCATTATCCTTTCTGCGCGTGATAATAAAAAGACTTTTGGTCTTGTTGGTGAAGGCAGTGTCGAGGTCACAGCAGCAATTTCTGAAACGGCACTTCGTAAAAAAGCGTTTACGGAATCTCGAATGCCACAAGATACTCGCGATGGCTTTCAACGTACTCAAGCG
>CAYPSC010000162.1:0-2368 GCA_964413385.1 uncultured Gammaproteobacteria bacterium
GTCCAAAGCGGTCAAACAAGACGGTGGAACGTTGATTAAATCCATGGACGAAGTGGAAGTCAAGTGTCTACCAGGCGACTTGCCACACGAAATCGAAATCGATTTGAGCAAGTTGGTAACTTTTGAAGATGCAATCATGGTGGGAGGCCTGAGTTTGCCAAAGGGTGTTTCGCTGACAAATGATCCGAACCAGACGATCGCGACGGTTGCTCGCCCATTGACAGAGGAGGAATTGAAGAAGATGGAAGAGACGACTCAGGCAAATGTGGCTGATATCAAGACCGAAGGTGAAGAGAAGAAGGCTGCTGAAGAGGCGAAGAAGGCAGAGGAAGCTTCTGTTGAAGAGGCAACCAAGGCGTCCGCTAAATAGCATTTTATCTCATGAACGAAAAGCGCTCGTTTTCCCAGTGGGTTCTCGAACGGTTCAAACGGTCCCGACTATCTTTGACAATCGGGGCTGTGTTGTTGGTACTCATCTCGGTGGGATTGCTCTATCTTGTGTTCACAGGAAAAACGCGTGCGCCCGCACCGGTTCAGGCTATCACACCAGGTAAGGAAGTGACTTCAACAACGGCGACGACTCTTGTACCTCGCAAACTGGATGGCGTTTTAGTACCGCAAGGCCAGGAATCGTACGCTCCGCGCGCTGTGATGGTTGAGAACCATTCTGCGGCCCGCCCATTATCGGGCGCCGCACGAGCGAACGTCGTGATCGAAGCGCCAGTCGAGGGCGGTATCACCCGCTTTTTACTGTTATTTGATCCGACAACGACCGCGACAGAGATCGGACCTGTGCGCAGTGCGCGGCCGTATTACATAGATTGGGTGAGTGCCTGGGATGCGAGTGGATACTTCCATGTCGGTGGCAGTCCAGAGGCGCTCAATAAAATCAGCGCGCTCGGCAGTGCGTTTGACAATGTGGACGAAATAGGAAACGGGCAATTTTTTTGGCGATCAAGCGCTCGTCTGGCACCACATAATGCCTACACGAGTCAGGATCTCATGACGCAGGCAGTCAACGAAAAAGGATTTGCTTCTTCAACGTCGGTCGTTGCATGGCATTTTCAAGACGCTGCTACCACGACCAAGCGTGGTGATGCACAAACCATCAAGATTCCTTACGGTAATTCATACAGTGTGAGTTGGAAGTTTGATAAGGATCGTGACGTATACACGCGTTATCAAGCCGGGCAGAAGCAAGCGGATGCGGATGGGACGCTGGTAGAGGCAGAAAATGTGATTGTGATGAAGACGGATGTGCAGGTGCTTGATGGGGAAGGGCGTTTGCGCCTACGTACAGTCGGAAGCGGTGACGCGGTTGTGTACCGCGATGGGAACAAATACAGCGTACGTTGGCGCCGCGGTGCGGACGAGCCAATTCGTTTTGAAGGCACAGATGGGTCAGAATTTATTTTGAATCGTGGCCGGGTGTGGATTGAGGTAACAACGGATGACCGTATTTTTGCTGGGCTAGGGCAGTGATGATTTTATTTTTAAAATTCGTTTGCGACCAAAGGAGTCTTTTAAAATTTTTATCTCCCCTTGAGGAAAAGAGGCTCGAGCAAATGCTTTTAATCGTTCGGCTTGCGGAGGATCGATTTCGGCCAGAATCGTGAGTGTTCGTTGATTAATCTGATGGAAGCTGGCAAGCTGCTGTAATAATTTTTTGATCAAAAACATTCCATCATCCTTCGTAAAAAGAGCGCTCACTGGTTCAAACCTGGTCACTTCGGGTGAGAGTACCTTTTTATCGGACATGGGGAGATAGGGGAGATTGGCGAGAACGATCAGACGTTTGGTTTGATGCTTTGCCAATTCATGTTTTATAGAAGGTCCGAGCAAACTGTCCTTGATAAATCTTATGCGAGTACGATGCCTGTGAGCATTCTTCTTTGCGATAGCCAGGGCTTTTGCATTGATATCGCTTGCAATAACGGCTGAACTTCCCTCGAGTGCCATGGTTACGGCGATGACGCCGGATCCAGTCCCGACATCCCATACAAGTGTCTTTTCTTCATGAAGGGCTGTTTGCACCATCTCTTCTGTTTCTGGTCTTGGGATGAGGGTGCGTTTGTTCACAAAAAATTTTCGTCCGAAGAATTCCCATTCACCCAAGAGATAAGCGAGTGGTTCATGCTTAATACGGCGTACAACGAGGCGTAATATCGTTTTTTGTTGAGCGAGGTTGAGTTCTTGATCCGCATGTGAGATGAGCCAGGCCCGATCGTGTCTCAAGACAAATCCAGTCAAGACTTCTGCCTCGAGCCATGATCTTAACTGCAGAGCGCTTTGATTTATTATTTCCTTGATCCTCATGGCAAGTAGTGTAGCCGATCACGGAACCCTTGTCAGATCTCGGCATTTTTTG
>CAYPSC010000163.1:0-2353 GCA_964413385.1 uncultured Gammaproteobacteria bacterium
TACCATCTGGCACTCGCCCCCGTCAACTGCCAACGGGCGGGACATGGGGGCGGGGGAGAGGGGATGCAAGGGGGGCTATTGTTAGAGCCCCTGGGCCCTCGCTGCGAAGGTTGCTCTCATTCTTTCCAATTCAGGGTCGAGTGCTTCTTCGCCTGCGGCATGTAAGAGAGCCAACGCGTGGTCGAACATATCCCATTCCCCAGTCTGTCGGAGATACTCCAACCCGACTTCGCAATTAGCTCGATGCAAACCTTTATCTACCGGGAACTTGCGTAAGCTCGTAGCCGCAAGGGCTCCACTTTCTCGCAAAATCGCAAGTCGATCTTCTTTCATGAGGCCGGAAACGTGTTTTGCCCGGGCAACCAGTAGCAGCACCTTAAAGCGCATAAGCGGTGCGTCGGATTTCAATTCACTTTCAAAGACGCGAATCTCATTTTCCGCGCTCTCAAACTCGTTTTCGTTGATGAGATTTTGGATCAGTCTGTGACGAGCGGGGCGTTGAGAAGGTGAAAGAGAAATAAGCTTCCGATACAGAAAATTCTGCCGCTTAACGTCACGAAGGCGTCCAATCCCATTTTGCGGATCGCACAGGCCCCGCATCGTGAAGTATTCCATTTGATATGTTGGGTTGAGGTGTTCAATGACCCTTTCGAACAACGTAAAAAGATCATTTTGATCGGAGTACTTGTACTTCAAAATAATCTCTGAGATGACTTTATGCCGGCCGCTCCAGGCGTAAATTCCGCCATCTTCATCTATCGTGCGTTCAGAGATCGTGTCCTGAAGTCGATTGAGTATGCCTGATATGGTGTCTGCTGGAACGCCTAGCACACGAATAACAAGTTGTCGGTGAACCTCTATGTTTGATGCTTCCATGGCCGCGATGATCTTGTAGATCTCTTGGAGGTCAGTTTCTAGAAGGCCATAGTCGCGCAAAATAATGTCATCAAGACTATCAGACGCAAAGATATTCTTTAGACAGACAAACATGTCTGATCGGCACCGGTCTTTGAGGCGACGGAGCTTTTCGGGTCTTGAGAAGCCAGAAAAAGTACTTTCGACGAGTTGAGAAATGGCGCCTTGCCGATCAAATATGTCCACCAACGAGCTCAGCTCGGAAGCTGATAGCCTTTTAAGGGCGTGCTCTTTTCCCAGCTTAAAGACATTGGGCGTCTTGGTTCTGGGGTGCCATTTCCCCGCGACAGCGGTCAGAAGAATTCGGAACTTTCGAATCCCCTTTTGGCTCAAATGGTCAACGATCGCATCTATCTCGCGAAGATGAGCGTCCGCGTCATCAACGAACAATACTGCGTTAACGGCCCTCTCGTCACATTTGGACGCGATGACTTTCCAAGCATCAGGGTCGATTCTAAACCCAGCTTTGTGCTCCCAGCACGAGAAGCCGGCTGAGGAAAGGGAAGTCATAACTTGGCGCGCGAGAGTAGTTTTCCCAAATCCGGCAGGTCCTAGTAAGTACGCTAATGGAAGCTCATCTCCGTGAAGTTGCCCCTCAACCGTACTGGCCAAATCGCGAGAAAAGGTGAAGTCGGATCGAACATCCCCATAGCTGGCAGGGGAACCATTGAACAGGCGCACAACATTCGGTGGTTCGAACTGCAGACTATGCGCGACGTCGATGGTGGCGGGACGCAGAGAAGGAGCGGAGTCCAATATGTCAGCAGAATCGGTGAAGACGGTGACATGAGATGGGGCCGCGCGATTCAGCTCAACAAAAAAGTCATCCAAGCTTCCAAACGCTACTTTGAATAGGCTTTGTTCCAAGAGCTTCGCGCGATTTTGGTCTTCGTTATAAATGAGTGCGTAGAGAGAGCCGGGCGCGTACGATTTGCGTTTCCGTCTCGCCACTTCCTTAAATATGATGTTCAGGTCGGGGTCTGCCAGTGAATGCCCGATGATCAGCGTGTCTCGCCGACTGGTTTCGTGCAAAAGCTGGTCAAAAAGGAATTCGCGATAGTCGGATGTTAAATCATAGTCATCGGACGTAATGATAAGTGAAGTTTTGTGACCCAAAGAAACATCTTGACCAAGTGTTCCGTGAAGCTTGAACAAAGTTGTTTCGTTGACGCGTCCCGTTTTTTCGAAATCGAAATTGGACGAAACCACTGAAAGCTCTTTACTTGCGCGCGCATACGTCTGCTCGATTAAAGTATCGTAGTTAGTGGTAAAAATATTCCGCCATGGAAACATCGGGAGGTTTAAAAGACTGCTGGTCGGTTTAAGCGATGAGAATTGGGTAGAGACAAACTCCACAAGCGACCTGCGGTCATATTTAAGCACGGCAAGTGAGGCCACCTCGGCGAGCGATAGGGTGTCGTCATTCTCGATGTTGAAT
>CAYPSC010000164.1:0-2333 GCA_964413385.1 uncultured Gammaproteobacteria bacterium
CTCACCGTGAGTGGCGTGTTGAACAACTCAATCGTGATCAGAAAACGGGTCTTGAACAGCGGGCACGCTTTTATGAAGCATTAGAGCGGGGGTTGGAGGGCGGTCACCAGGTGGGTGTGATGTATATCGACATGGCTTTCCTTAAATATTTTGATAAAGTTGGCGGTTCAGAAGTTGGAGACCGAGCCATTTTGTCAGCTGCTTTGTTATTAGATCAAATCTCCGAGAAGGTTCAGACTCGTTTTCAAGGAGAATATCCTGGGATACAGGTCGTAGCTTACCGTATGGGAGGCGATGAGTTTGCTATTTCTGTGATCAGTGCTCCTGAAGCTATCTTAGGAGAAGTTGAACAAGAGTTACTGAGGCGTCAGGTCGATCAAGTGCCCATTGAATCAGAACGGGCTTTGCCTGGATATTTACCCACGGCTCTCTCTTTTAATTACGGCATGCAGTTTGCTGAAGACAAGATGGTGTTTAAGCGTTTTCTTGCGGAGTATGGCTTACCGTTGGCAGAAGAAGGAACTCCGCGAGAAAACAATGAGATTGCTGATTACTTGGTGCGACTCGCTGATCGAGAGATGGAGATCTATAAGGCGATTAACCGTTTTTGGTTATTAGTTTTTTTAGCGGCCAAACCTCCGGATTCGATGGACGGGCGAAGGTTTAAGGCGCTTTTACCCTACTCCGAGAAAGCGATTTTTTCTCCCGATGGTCTGGCAAAAATTCAAGATTGGTCAGAAAGGCTTAGGGGTCATGAAGCGGATATGGCACTTCAGGCTCAGATCGATACAGAGATCCGTGCTTTTGTTTTGGAATCATCATGGAAAAAAATGGAAGAACGAATTCAAACCATGTCATCGATTCGTCAAAAACAAGTACGAGCCATTGATGCATTTCTCCGTCTAAAATACATCGGGCAGCGACAGAGAGAATTGGAAAGGGAAGTAGGGGTGGCTGATGTTGGGAATTTGGAGGCAGCGCGCATCCGGAGAGCGGAGGCAGCTGCTTTGATACGTCTGCGTGAAGAGATAGATACGAGGCGGGCGGCTTAAGTTTTCTCAGCAGGAATTTAATGTGCTATACTCTTCGGTAGCTCTCTTTTTCTATGACTATCCGCGGACAACAGCGCCGGCCACGTGTCGTGCCAATTACAGCTCCTTCTTTTCCAACATTGCCGCGCCCCCCTATATATCGAAAGATTGCTTATACGTTTGTTGCTTTGGCCGTGATTGTTTTGGTGGCTGTGTTATGGTTGTCATCGGTTCGGGCGACGGTTATTGTGCATGTGAAGCGTGAAGCTGCGAACGTCGATGCAATGGTGAACGTGGCAAAGAATCCGGCATCAGGACAAATTCCTGGACGAGTGGTCCAAGGTGTTTTTGAAAAGATTCAAGAATTCAATGTTAAGGACTTGCTTGCGATGGTTGCGAGCAGTACGAACGCTGTTACGTCAACGCCTGCCAGTCTCCCCGTTACGACATCAACAGTGTCGACGGATAATCAGAGCGTGCAGGCACGCGGTACGGTGCGGGTCATTAATAAATATTCTAAATCCCAGACTCTGGTGGAGAAGACGCGTTTGTTGACGGCTGATGGAAAACTCTATCGTATTGATCGTCGTGTTGTTGTTCCATCTGGCAGCGAGGTCTCTGTTTCGGCGCGTGCGGACCAACTTGGTACAGAATATGCCATCGGACCATCCCGTTTTACGATTCCAGGGCTTTTCGTGGATCTTCAAAAGTATATTTATGCCGTTTCCGATCAACCGTTTGTCGCTGTTCCGGTAGCTAGTTCAACGGCTAAAACGCCGACATCGACTTCTACGCCAAAAGTGCTCAATAAGGGTTCCTTTGTTACGCCTGCCGTGATTGAGCGGGCGCAGAAGATATTAATGGATGTCGTTTTGGAGCAGGCAAAGAAATCGCTCGCGGGCGAGGTTAATGATCCAAAATTTGGGGAGAGCGTGTATCGCGTGAAGCTTTTGGATAAGCGAACCAACGTGAGCTCGGGTGAGGCAGCCGAAACATTCCTAGCCTCGGTGAAGCTGGATGTTACTGGCGCTTATTATTCGCGAGAAGACATGCTTTCGTTTGTCCGTGCAAAGTTAAAAGAGGTTATTCCAGATGGACGTGAGGCGGTTCCATGTGATGAGAATAGCGTGGGGGAAACGTTAGATGTAGCAGATGCAAAAGCGGAAAGGGCGACGGTCCATGTGACGGCGCAGTCCGCGTATCGATTGAATGACGCGAATCCGTCATTGCAAAAATCCATTATTGCTGGCAAGTCTAAAGCAGAGGCGGTGACGCTTTTGAAAGCGGTGCAGGGCGTACAAG
>CAYPSC010000165.1:0-2328 GCA_964413385.1 uncultured Gammaproteobacteria bacterium
TCCGGACCCAGCCCACGCAGGGCAGGTCCTCTCGAACTGGCTCCACGTACCATTTTCCATCCGTCTGCGTGAGCGTAAGGCATTGGTACCAATGCCTCGCACTTTGATGGACAACGCAGACTTGATCTTGGGTGACACCGGCCACGATCGCGACATGGCCAGGATCTCCGCCCTGGCCGTCCCGGTCAAAGACCAGGATATCGTCGACGTGCGGCGGTTCTACGGATCCTTGTGAATAGCCCCGAAGCCCCTTGCTGGCGGCTTCGTAGAGATACGAATCCGCGTTGCCGCTCCTCGCCATGTTGCGATGTTGGAGTGCGACGGCGTAGAAGCGGTTGACCCACTCTACGCACTCGAACTCCAGACCGTACATGCCTCGATGGTCGGGCCGTGCCTGCTGATGAATGGCGACGCCCTTGTAGTATCCAAGGACTCGACCCCGCCATCCGAACGGATCTTCTGGGTTCACGACCTGAATGACCGGACCGTTGGTCCTCACGACTTTGGCGAAGTTGTCGCCGCGGCCGCGGAGGTAGACCGAGATCGTATCCAGGAATCGCCCGTGGCCAAGAAGCCGGAGAACTGACGCAGCGGGGGGCGAGTCCTGATAGAAGGCGATCGGCACACCGGCTCCCTTTGGGGGCAATCTGGTACCGTTCACCTCCCACACGTACATCACGTCGAGAAGCTGAGGTACCTCATCGCCAAGATCGCTAATGTGGAACGGGTTTTGGCCCGGTTCGCTTCGGGGGTCGTGGAACAAGTGGTATCCGTACCAGTGCCCGTTCTCTCTGCCAAGAAGAACCATGAGATGCGAATTCATGGTCCCTCCCTTACCTTGGGCCGCGATGATCTTTCCATCGCTCTGCGTGAGCAGGTAGTGATACCCGATCACGTAAAGACGGTCGGAGGTCATCTGATCGCCCAATCCCATCGTCGAGACGATTTCTGCAAACCGAAGTCCGCGGTCATGTTTCTCGACGATGCGGCCGTCCTCGATGGCGAAATCTCTACTTCGATCGTAGACGCGCTTTATTATGAGGCCTTGGTTCTCGCGTTCGAACTCCCAGGCGGTTGCGTCATGGAGACGCCGCTCGCCCAGAAGCCAGTTGATCAAAGCAATAGCATCCCCGGCGCAGAGGCTGTCATCCCACGTGCTTTGCGGGATGAAGGACGGGATGGTCTCGTGGCGCATTTTGATCATGTTGTCGAGCAGCCCACGTACTTCATTCATGCTACGCGGGGCAGAGGGGAACTTCGATCTCTCCTCCTCAACCACCTGATGGCGACTAGAGAAGAAGAGAATGGCACCGACCAGGAGGGTGACGGCGATGAGAGCTCCCACCGCCAGACCCATCATGACCAGCCGCTTCCTGTACTGACGGATCTTTTGGAGAAGCGCCTTCATCTCGCACCTCGCTTACTCGCATTTTCGCGAGTGCATGTTGTCGAATGACCATTTTTAGGCAGATTCAGCCCCGTGGTTAGGAAGCATATCTGCCTAAAAAGAAGAGATGACTCTAGCAGAAGAACAGTGCCTTGTCAATGGTTTAATGTCAAAAAAAGGCTAAAATATAAGGAAAAAATAAGCATACAATTTGAGGTTCGAATGCAAAAGTGTTAAAAATTATTTTTGTAGAGCTCGAATATGTCTTTTGAACCCATTCGTCGGATTTTGCCTAAGGCTATTCAAACCGCCGGAATTGCGCGGCAGGTAAATGCTGCACGCGTTGTAGAAGAGGCGGCTACTTTGGTCAGGAACGCCTGGGGCGAGGAAAGAGCTGCTTATGTGCGTATTGTTTCTTTTTCAGACGGTGTCTTAAAAATTTGCGCTCTCGCACCCATTGCTCTCCAAGAATTAAAACTGTGGGAAATCCGCCTTCAAAATGATCTTAATCGACTCTTAGGAGGGCCTATTGTTAAGCGACTGCAGTTCATCTCATGAAAAAAATCAGAAATTAAAAGATTAAGATTTAAACTTGTGGGATTATTTAGATCTTAAATCTTTTACATTTTTTGATTTCGATCTTCCGAGACGTGTGTTACACTTATCCCATGTCTTTTCGTTGGTACCTTTGGTGCATGAGTCTTGCGACTCTTCTGGCATGGCTCGCATGGGTTGTTGTTTTGAACGCGATTGATCCAACTGAAGCTGGATTTGCGAGTTTACTTTTGTTTTATCTCACTCTTTTTGTGGCTTTGATTGGAACATTATCTGTTCTCGGTGTTCTTTATCGTGTGCGTCTTCTTAGGCGGGGTCATCTATTGACGCGTGAAGTACGTATTACCTTTCGCCACGCGATCATGCTTTCGCTTGTTGGTATCGTG
>CAYPSC010000166.1:0-2326 GCA_964413385.1 uncultured Gammaproteobacteria bacterium
TCTTCCAGGAACCTCGTTAGGAACCTCGTTAGGAACCTCGAAGGGGTACGCTATCATGAAACAAACAGGATCATAAGTCATCTTGATGCAAGCAAGAGAGAATTTATTACTTTCGATCACAACCGGCTGGATGTAAAAACAAAATCACCCCTCCTATAACAAAAAATCTTTTATTTTATGCGACCCTTGACATTCTCCTTGACACACAAAAGGCAAAATATGTGTTATACTTTTTTTCGTGAGCGTCGAAGATGTGTCGCGAGCATCTCGACGAGCATCGATCTCGCGATATTGCGAGACGACTCTTTTGAAAGGAGGGTGATCGTATGAAAAAGAAAGCTACAAAAAAGTCCACCAAGGCGAAGAAATCAAAGAAGCGCTAACCGCTTTGCTCGTACCTTTGTTTTAGGATAGGAGGATACCCCCGCACTTTTTCGAAGGTGCGGGGGTTCCGCTTTCAGAACAGGTTTAAAACAAACTTCCCTGCTGCTCCTTTAATCGCTTTGCTCTATCTCCCAATAGGGAGATAGAGCCAAATTCTCCGTCATAACCAGGACGAATCGTAATCTGCCCCGCTCGCATGCGGCGGATAGATTCGACGATTTCTGAGCGAGTCAAGCGCAGCAGCTCCTCCTCCGGAATATCGAGTAAAACCGCAAATTCTGAGCGTCCATCTTTTACAAGATGATTCAATTCTTGCATCACTTTTTTAGAAGAAGGACCTACCCCAAGCGCCCCTCTAATCAATTCAGCTAATGGCACGATGGAACGATAAGGAACGGCATGGGATAGTTGATCATCACTCCGATCGGCAAGTGCGTCCACCCGATTCAGCACACCAACCGTCAGCGGGCGACCACACCTGGGACAAATTCCCTTCATTTTTCTCGTTTGTGCCGGTTCACACCAGAATCCACACGCACGATGTCCATCCGCATGATACTTGCCCTCTTCTGGAAAAAACTCAATCGTTTCTATAAATTTGTTCGCGTCATGTTCGGTAAGGATGCGATAGAGCTCACTATACAATGGTTCTGTCATATCAAACACATTCGCCTCACGTCCCAGCTTATCGAGCGAATGCGCATCCGAATTGGAAACCAAAAAAACTGAATCCAATTGACTGAGCCGCCAATTCATCTTCGGATTCGAAGATAAACCCGTCTCGATAGCCGGAACATACTTAGTCATCTCACCAAAACACTCATCCAAAGAATCAAATCCTGATTGCGATCCGAATACCGCAAACCATGGCGTCCAAGCATGCGCGGGGATTAGAAGACCCTTCGCGTCCACATCCAGCAAGATCTTAAGCATCTCTTCCGAGTCTAATCCGATGATAGGCCGGCCATCGCTTTTAAGATTACACCCGCGATCATTCAACGTTTGGATAAAACGATCCACAGCTCCAAGAGACGACAACAAAATAATATGGTGCACACGACGTGTCTTACCCTGGCGTTTATAGATGCAGGAAATCTCCGTGGAAAGCAAAAAACGAGTAGGCGAAGAACCTTTCTTAAGCTGGTACGTACCCGGGACGACCTCTTCCAGCTCTTCCCCGATCTCCTGGCGCCAGGCGGGATGGGTAAAATCAGATGTACCAACAAATTGAATCCCCTTGCGCTCGCAGACTCTGGCAATATTGGCAATCGTCAACTCTTTTGAGCATGCTCGCGACCATTTTGAATGCAGGTGAAAATCGGTAATAACACGCATATCATTGTTTCACGGGTAATACCGCGACAATCTGATCCGTTTCTATACGATACACAATAACCATGGAAGGATAGGCCAAGACCCAGTCTCCCTTCATGGCGTTCGCATAAAAATTTGGCTGTTCTTGCTTAGGGATGTCTACATCCTGAAGGCGCGAAACATTTGGGGATCCCCATGGCAGCGCTAAGTGACGACCGGCAGCCTTGACGATATCTATCGTGGGGGATGTCGACTCGGAATACCGAAAAGAATCCTCTTGGAACCGTAAAAAAATAAATGCGACAGCCATCACTGCCAAAAAGAGAACAATAACTACGGCTTTGGCCTTTGGTGGCAGTCTACGAAAAAACCCGCCTATCAATCCCATACCGCATCAGGATAACATAGAACGCGCCAAAGCTGCCCACTGCTCTGGAGAAACCTCCTCTGCACGCACACGCGCAGTCAAACCGATAAGTTTCAGTAGAGAGGGGTCAATTCCCAGATTAGAAGAAAGATATTTACGCGGATGAGCAAAACCGCGTTTTGCTATCTCCATGATTTTATCTGGATGAATACCCCACTTCTGCTCTCGCTCCTGCCAAGTCAGAGGAATAATTTCCAAAAC
>CAYPSC010000167.1:0-2319 GCA_964413385.1 uncultured Gammaproteobacteria bacterium
GTTTAAAGGAACGGATCGTTTACAACGCATCGATTTTTTGGATCGTCTTCATGCGCTCGGTGTCCCGGCCACGCACCGCGTGACGTTTGGAGAAGAAATCGATGCTGCCTGCGGACAGCTTGCTGTGCAGGAGCGGCAAGGGAAAATCGAACAAGGCCATAAAGCGATTCGTTTATCAAAGCAAAAACAGCCGTCCAAGGCATGAAAAATCTTCTCTTTCTTTTCCTGATGGTTGCGATAGGGTCTGTTGGGGCCTCGTTTTTTTTGACCGTCCGTTTTGAACCGGGTTGGTCCATTGCTTCTGCGGATGAACAACCACCTCTTTTTTCTTCGTTGCCATTTGACCAGGGAAACGAATATACTGTCGCCACCTCGACGGATATAGATCTTTCTCAATCCGACATTTCGCCATCCGTGGGTTCTGATCCTACTCCTCGCGCGGGAGAAATCGCTGTTCGCGTTCCCGTGCTCATGTATCACCATATCCGCCCCATGGAGCCACGGTTCTCCACAAAAGATCGTTTGTTTAGTGTGACACCGGCACATTTTGAAAAACAAATGATTGAACTCATGCGAAATGGCTATCATCCCATCACGCCTGATCAACTCGAAACGGCCTTGGCCAAAGGTCAACAGACATTGCCGTCGAAACCGGTCCTTATTACATTTGATGATGGGTTGCGCGATCAATATACCTACGCCTTTCCTATTTTAAAAAAATACAATTTGAAAGCGACGTTTTTTATCATTAGCGAAGCTGATAGATACCCGTTTTACATGACGGACGACATGATCAAGGAAATAGATAAAAGTGGGCTCGTGACCATTGCCTCGCATACGAAACACCATGTTTTTCTCGCCCGGTATCGCGCCGATGTCCGGAAAGAAGAACTGGAGGGTTCTAAGCGGGAACTGGAACAGCTCGTTGGTCATTCAGTGGCGACCTTTGCTTATCCTTATGGCAGTTGGTCGCCGGGCATTGAACAGGAGGTGAAGAATGCTGGTTACCATCTTGGTTTTTGGGTGGTTGCCGGTTCACTGCATACAGATTCTTCGCGCTATCTCTTGCGACGTATTACGGTTGTAGATGGAACAAACATGGCTACTTTATTGAAAAAATACAGTAGCGTGGCATTAAAGAAATAAGCAAAGCTTGAGCTTGACGCGCTCGATGAGTAGGGCCATTGTTAGAAGTGGTTGTATAACAAAATATAAACAATTTTTTCTATGATTATCACAAGCTCGGTCTTTCAGTCTCAGGGGATGATTCCAAAGAAATATACCTGCCAAGGGGCTGATATCAGTCCACCTTTGCGTATCGAGAATCCTCCGGAGAAAACACAGAGTCTCGCCATTATCTTACAGGATCCGGATGCATCAGGTGGAGACTTTGTGCATTGGATGTTGTGGAATATCGATCCAGAGATTGGTGAGATTGAGGAAGGAACGACACCGGCTGGCGCACAAAAAGGAACAAATGATGGCGGTCGGTTGGGCTGGAGTGGACCGTGCCCTCCTTCTGGAACGCATCGCTATGAATTTCATGTGTATGCGCTAGATGTCATGCTAGATTTGCCCGTCGGTAGTGGAAAGGAAGATTTCCGCAAGCAAATACAATCTCACGTATTGGAAGAAGCGGTTCTGGTTGGGCTGTTTGAGAAGAGTTGACCCATCGCTTCTCCAAAATAGCCAGGATGCTAGATGTAGGGAGAAAGCGCAGACCAAAAATCCCTCAACCAACAGTAGGCTGAGGGGTTTTTGTAAGGAGCCGACGATAACAGAAGGTGCATCGTCGGCTCCGAGGAAGACGAAAGCTTGTCCGACTTACACTGCCTACGGGCAGGTCACGATTTCGAAGGCGGTATACCATGCGTCTGCCGTGGCGGTGATGCAATGTCTGGCATCGCTGCACCACAAAGGCGACCATCGCGGAGTAGGCTTACTCGTCAACTGGAGGTGCTGGACCTCCTGACCCTGTGAGTCGAGCCAGAGGAGCTCGATGGTTAGCGAAGTATAGCGAAGGCCAACGAGAGCCTCGCTACCAGAGAAGCCAACGAAATAACGAGCATCGGTGCGGCTGAAGGATGAGGTGAGGGCGTCATCCGTGCTTACGGTGGCGCAACTCAAGGTGCCGAGGGAAATGGTGCACGCGATGAATCCTCGACCGCTGCTGGTGAGGACTGTTGGTTTCATCAAAGTCTCATATTGCAATGGGAGCGTAATGAGACGTGGCTGCGTATCGTTCGGCGCATGTAGGATCATGGCACGCAAATCCTTGGAATCCTGCCGCGTCATGCCCCAGAATGCGACGGTATGGCT
>CAYPSC010000168.1:0-2315 GCA_964413385.1 uncultured Gammaproteobacteria bacterium
GTGCAAAGTGATATGAAAATTTTTTGACGTGACCCAGGTGACGCGACTATCCTTCATCAAATTTTTTAGTTCCTTTTGGATGCGTGTAAGTTCGTCTATGACAAAATCTGGAAGCGGGACGGCAAGAAAGATGCGCATGGTTACTTTAATAGTTCTTTGTAAACGTTGACCTCGGTGCGTGTCAATGATTGAAACAGCTTGCGTTCATTAATTTGCACCTTGTCATATAATTCATCATAGGGTTCACGCGGCAGCAAGCTGATGCGCAAGTGATGAGTGCCCATGATGTCTTCTTGGTAGGGGCGATAATGATGGCGGATATCACAGCCAGAAGCGACTTGGGTCACGATGCGTTCCTCAAATTCCACCACAGCAGAAAATAATTCTGAACGTTCTTCCGTCGTAAGATCTGTCAACCTCTCAACATGCCGTTTCGGTGTGATAATGAGATGTCCAGAAACGAGTTTTGGATCAGCCAGAACAATCAGAATGGTAGTACCGACCCTAATGATCCGTGATCGTAAGTTATTGGCATTACAGAAAAGGCAACCCATACCAACTTTTTAACACAATTGCGTTACTTTCTCCAATGAGAAACGTAATGTATATTACAGGAGTACTCTCCATCCATGGCCATGGAACAACACCAACCCATCGTTCCTGCAACACAAACCGCAGGACCCGCTGAATTTGATGTCCTTTATGATCAATATCGTGAGCGTATCTATCGGTATATCTACTACCGTACGCATCACCGTGAGACAGCTGAGGACTTGACGGCGCAGGTATTTCTTAGGGTTTGGGAACGAATGAAAAGTTATGACCCCGCTCGTGGTTCGTTTTCATCGTGGATTTACCGGATTGCCCACAATAAGGTTATTGATCACTACCGCACTTCTCACACTTCGCAAGACATTGAGGATGTGTGGGATGCTCTTCGTGGCGATTCTGATCTTGCACGGGATGCGGAGACGCGTGAGCGGCTTCGTCACGTAGAAGATGTCATTCGTCAATTACCAGCCTCTCAGCGAGAGATACTTATTCTTCGCCTGTGGGATGAGTTGTCTTACGCGGAGATCGCTGAGATGACCGGAAAGAGTGAAAATGCATGTAAAACGGCATTTTCCCGAGCCATAGCCGCGCTCCGAAAACAAAGTCCAATTGTCATTCTATTGATATGCCTTATAAGAACTTATCTCCTATGACGCAATCGACGCCATCTATAGATGTCTTGTTCAAAGAATTGGTGGCCCTGGATTCTGCCTTTGCGGATCACGAACAAGAGCTACGCTCGTTACTGGTTGAACTTATCAATGCTCGCCCGCACGTATCTATGAGCCCAGATTTTGCCCAAGAACTCCGGCATCGCCTTTGCGTTCAGAAGCAAAAAACTCTCAAATCATTATCATTTTTTCCCTTTATGAATATAAAACGAGTCCTGGCCTCTGTTAGCATCGTTGCTATTGCTTTAGTGGTTGTGATTGTTGCCAAGGGTTTTTCATCCTCAGGTTTGCCTTCTGGCAAAAATATTGTCTTTAGGGATATTCAAACACATGCCTTTGGCCCTTTAAATTTACAGATGGCAGGAGGGGATGGGTCTGGGCAAAGTGAGCTTGCTTTAGGAACGAGAGCTGCTTCCTCGTTCATCCCAAAGCGAGATGTAAACCTCCTTGTGCCTCAGTCAACTGCTTTGACAGAACCAGCTATCGCTTCAGGGTCGCCCGGCGCATCAGGAAAGGTGATGGCTCCTCAGGTCCGTACTTATCACTATGTGTATACAGGAAATGAGCTTCCTGAATGGGACACCGAGATGCCGGTCTTACGGCGTATAAAAGGGTTTTCCTCACCCAACTCCGCATCATCCCTTCTCTCCGCAGGCAATCCGTTGGTCGATTTATCTGGATTCAAGGACGCCTCGCTCCAGTCATTTAATTTAGCCGAAAACAAAAAATTCGGAATGATGATTTCCGTAGATATGGCGGAAGGTCTAGTTCTCTTTAATGAGAACTATGAACATTGGCCTCACCCCGAATGTACAGACCAAGGGTGTCAGCCGGCGGAGCTCAAAATATTTGATTTACCATCAGATGAGCAGACTATTGCCATAGCCGATGCATTTCTAAGAGACATGAAGATTAATCGATCGGCATATGGCGATCCTCAAGTGCAGAATCTATGGAGCGCCTCTGGAGAGTCTATGGCCAACCAAAAGGAGATCCTTGCTCATTCATCTAGTCTTTATATACCAGATACGCTTACCGTGATTTACCCATTGATTGTTGATGGAAAAACGGTGTATGACGCAGGAGGTATGC
>CAYPSC010000169.1:0-352 GCA_964413385.1 uncultured Gammaproteobacteria bacterium
AAATGGAATGGACAATGATCCGTACTATGCAGCCGGTTTGATGCTCGCCCATCTGGATGGGGCGGTTCAATTGAAGCAGGGTGTGCTTAATGCGGTATCCGGTGCCAATGCAACACATTCTCCGGTTGATAGATTTACGCTCTCTTATGCGCCTACGAACGGCTTCTTTATGGACATCTTGGGTGCATCTTTGACCAAGCTTGGATATGAGTCAGATTCGGTGCTTGGTTTGAGAAGTCAAATTGAGTACATTCAAAAAAGTGGTCAGGAAGTTAGTTGGGTGGTTCACAGCCGGGGTGGGGCGGAGTTCGTTCAGGCGGCATCAGGGTCGAGCGTGAGGGATGTTAGTAAC
>CAYPSC010000169.1:362-2312 GCA_964413385.1 uncultured Gammaproteobacteria bacterium
GAATAATAAAGCGGTGACTGATTCAATAATGGGTGATAAAGAAATCGGGGACTTCATTGATAAAGAAAACCGCTATCGGGATGCTCCAAATGACTTGGTGCCGCAGATCGTCGGCCTCCGCTTTCTGTCTTCGCCAATGAATTTTGTGCAGGCACTTTTGTCGTCCCCCTGTTTGTCGGATATCTTCTGCACCATACAGCAGAGCCCGCACACTCTTCCATACAAGTGGAGCGGTCTACAGCAGGAGTCGAAGTGATCATGGGACTGAATAGGATAGTATTGGCTGGGATTTTTATCATAACAATGGGTGCTTCGTTTAAGATCCATGCGACCTACGAAAACACGGATGCGTGGTGGCGGCGCTACGGAGATGAGAGGGATGCGCTCTACGCACAGATGAGGCGCTATGGTATTAGTCGGGAAGACGTAACCGCAATGCGTCATCTAACAGAAAGTGCCCCACCCTATTTTAATCCGCATGTGAATCTTGCTTCGGAAAAGCTCCTCAGCTCAGGTGATAATTACCGTTTCGAGATGGATGAGTTCATTCTCTCCATGAAGGTGCCGGATGCGAGCGCCTCCTCTGGGAATTGGATCTGGCCCTATACCAACACCAGAACACCGGATCCTGGAATGGAGAAGCTCCTCGCGCGAGAGAAAGGCGCACTGAAAGTCGCCAGCCTTGGTTGGTATGTCTGCAGAAGTCTTTTTTCACCAGGTCTCTTCGGGCGCTGCGAGACAGCGGGTGTGCTAGTTCTATATCGAGTTTTACAGCCCGAAGAAAGGCAGAAATTTTCCACGCCTGAGCGTTTGCGAGAGCTATCCCGCGAAGTTTTGAAAAGTAGTATTCGTCCGCGAGAGGAGGTGGAGAAGGCGATTCAAGCGGGAAATTTCCTTAGTGGGGCAGACAACCGAATCCATCTGGATCCTGAGATCGTTGTAATCAATGGACGCGTATGGATACGTAATGCAATGGATTCAAGCTACGGGCGGCGTTACTCCTACATGACGACACTTTCCTCAGATCGCATGGTTGGATTTAGTTTTGGTTTGCCGGAGTATGATTACAGCGCCAATCCGGACTCCTCCACCTACCCCGCTGCAATCAAGAGAGCCTATGCCCTCATGGATGAGCTTGTTGCTTCTTTGCGCATTGCCAAGATCAATGACGATGGATTGCCTGATCCGTTCGTGCTAGAGCGGGTTGAACCAGCGCCGCTTCCTGTCCGGGAAAAGCGGCCGACAGCCCAGTAGGAGTATGGCTTGCCAAGGCGGATATTGCAGAGAGGGACACGAGCGATTACCGCGGAAAACGTTCCGCCAGTCATCCGAGGCCCCCAGTGCTCCATCACTTCCACCGCCCCATCGGCGTCTTCGGCTTCCTCGTCGGCGCCTATTTCCCCGTTTTATCACCGGCGTTGTTCTGCATGGGTATTTAACTTATTCGTCATGCCGCAGGCTAATCCCGAGCATCGCCTCCCCGTAGCCATCCTCCCAGTTGGCGAGCTTGCGCTTCATGCGCATGCTGATCTTTCCAAACTTGGTTTGGGTGGCGGTTTCAGTCTTGAGCAGATTGAGAGCGATGCGCTTCAGCCGAGAGTCAGACAGGGTTCATCTATGTTTCAGAGTTGAAGCAAATGATTCGCAAGTCATTAAATATTTGTATTGAGTATGAATTTCAAGGAAGAAGTTGAGCGCAGTTTTCACGAAGCAATTTTAGGTCATCAACTCCGAGTTCGAACCGTCGATCAGTTAGAGGTCTTGTTGGTGGGTAAGCGTTTTGCGCTTTCCATTTCACATGGTCGTGATGGCGTTGAGATTGGGTATGTTGAAGTTGTTGGTGATGGGAAATATTCTTTTCTATCGATTACAAGATTTCTCGGCGTGCTCAGGTTTTTACCCGAGGATCGAGCTCTTTTTGGGGCTCCGGGGGGTACAGTAGATGAACAG
>CAYPSC010000170.1:0-2274 GCA_964413385.1 uncultured Gammaproteobacteria bacterium
CCTCTTCAGGGCGTTGCCCGTCAAAGCTGCGCATGCTCACTTTGACTCCCTCGCTCAGCATGCGTGAAACACAGATTCGGGCTAGCGAGACTCGAACTCGCGACCTCTTCGTCCCGAACGAAGCGCGCTACCAACTGCGCTATAGCCCGGATCCATGTTTCAGGTGAAAAAGCAACTCTTGAAATCAGGAATAAAGTGCAGCGAATGTACCAACCTTTTCCGTCCTTGGCAAGAGGTCTCTCCTACCTTTTTGATTTATTTTTCTGTTTTCGCACCTAATATATACAGTGCCACCTTAAGATATTGGAGCGTGTCCTGTAACAGTGCGTCAGAAGAACGAATAGCCACGTGATGGTGGTAAGAGGCAATTAAATCTAATACATGCTTTATGAGCTTTTCCTTATTTTTTGATATTTTTCCTGGTAAACCCGTCATAGCAGATTCCGAACCATGGAGGGCGGCCCATGCATCGGTTGCATCATGCACGCTTTGAGCGATGCGTACCGCAGACCGCCGGTCTTCTTCGGTGAATAGACGATGATTTACCAGAGGGCCATGGTTAGCTAGAGGTATCTCTAGATAAAAAAGATGGCGTTCTATCGCCTCCGCTACAACGGTGGCGAATTCTGTGCCATCAAAGTACTGGGCGCTTGTAGCGCACGCAAACATCCATAAACGTTCCTGTTGTTGACGGGAGAGAACCCCCCGACTGATCATATGATGATATTCGGTATTGTCATAAATAGCATCAAACCGCGATAGTGCATCCTCTGCCTGTCTTCTTTGCTGCTCAAGTCCGATATATGCCTCCTCTAATCGCCTTCCAAGACGTTTTTGTTTGTTGTTTCGCCGGTCAGTCGCATTAGACCGTAGCGCTGCTTCAAGTGCGTTTAGGTTATCAACGAGCGGTTGTCGTTGTTCCAAAAACTTTTTTATATGCGGATCCGTCAAAAGAACCTGTTCTTCCTTGCTTTTTCTTCGATTATCCCAAATCTGATCGAAGATGGATGTTATGTCCTTCTGGAGAGAATCAGGAACTGGTCGAAGCATCCCAACAATTTTTCCGGATTGTCCCGAAGCAATTTTCCACCACCATCTAAGCCGCGATGCCTGGAATAATTCAAATAAACAATGCTCCAAAAAAGCTTCCCTATTTTCCACGCTCATGCAGCGTATTGTGTCCTCTAGCGTTATTGGAGGCGCCTCTCCCTCTGGTATGTGCTGAGTAGAGAAATGTCGCATGATGTCTTCTGGGAGGGATGAGAATAACCGGGAAATATCTTCCGGCAGACCGCGCGTAATACCTGGTGGTATTTCGAACCGTGGCTTTTGACGATCTCGTGACCGCGTAGGTTGATGTGCTAGGCCCTGCTCAGGGGAGTCTATTGGTTGCATATAGTCAGATAAATCATAACAGGTTTTAAAAAAGTTTTGTAAAATGGATAATTTTCGTTTATTCAAGTTTGTGAGTTAAGGTTGACGAGGGGCGAAAAATTTTGTATAATTATATTATTAGCTTTGAAAAATAAAAACGTGCGTATGCCGCTCCTTTCAAAACAAAAAATGAAGACAAGACATTTTGTGCATCGTTTATCGATCACGTTTATTGTCTGGCTTCTCGGGATCGCCTTTGCGGTCGCCGGGATCCATTTTGTTTTAGCAAAAGATGGCGCGCCTCAGCCGCCTTTAATGGGTAATGCGAACGGAGGCAGTAGCGCCCCTGTTCCACATCGAACATTAGACGCTAACCCCGGAGAGCTTAATCAGAATTTTCAAAGGCCTTTTCAAGGTGGCCAAGAGATGATGGGTGGCCGTGAACAAGATAACAACCAGGGTCAGGGCGGGGATCAGGGTCAAATGGACGAAAAACGGCAACAGGAAATGGAGGCGCGTCAGCAAAAGATGCAGGAGCAGCAGCTTAAGAGTATGAAATCGGGATTAAAATCGATGTCATCAACCATCAAGCGCGTCACAAACCGTATTGCAAGTTTGGAAAAGAGCGGTATTCCCGTTCCAGTGGATGTGAAACAGGCGATCGATGCTTTGAAAAAAGATTTAGATGTTATTTTGGACGCTTCATCTTTTGATGACGACGGAGTGCAGGACGCGATGGCGGATATGCAAAACAAGGGTCAGGATTTACAAGAGGCATTTCGAAATTTGGAACAATTGAGCCAAGCGAACATGATGCTGAAACAGGCGGCAAGCCAGGTGGAGCGGTTGGATTCGGCTTTGGTCAGTGCACAGAAGATTGCGGCAAAAAGCAAGATTGAT
>CAYPSC010000171.1:0-2263 GCA_964413385.1 uncultured Gammaproteobacteria bacterium
CAATAATACTTTTACTCCCATTAGTGAGGTGACACTTTTCCAGCTTGAAAATTGTCACCGGCAATTTTTCCTCACTTAAGCGCGCTTTTTGGCGCGAAAGCGACAAAAAGTGTCCATAGCCCGTCGTTTATATTCAAAACGTGCTTTTCCCTATGCTCTTTAATCGGTTTTCTCTCCGAGAGCACTGGCATTTTCTCTACTCGCCCTACCTTGGTAGGGATTGCGTACTCCATGAAACGCAAAATGCTTTAGGCGTAACGTCTCATGCGATTGGCCTCGTGACCATTCCACCGTTTAACTTGGCTTCCAACAGATGGCCGTGTGGATTTGCCCGCACCATTCTGTCAGTTATGGACAAAAAAATCCGTTCAATGGACGCAGGCTGCTTAGAAAGATTTTGGCCGTCCTAAGCAGACAGCTTCCGCTAAACGGATTTCGCTGTTATTACCTACGTCCGCACCCTTATTTCAAGGGTACATATATAATGTACACAAAAGTTGTTCATTAGTCAAATAGGAGGTAAAATATAGAGTAGTCCTATATGGATGCTCCCCTGCCCTCTCCCTCTGAAAATCCAGAGCTGGAATCTCTCATCGTCCAAAACGATACCCATCATAACGAGACCATGGGGGCTTTGGATACCATCATTCATCAGAACGAAAAAAACAATCCTGAACCAATTTTGGAAACCATGGTTCAGCAAAATGAGCACATTAAAGAAACGTTGGCTGATTCTGGATCAAAAGTGGCAAAGGCTGTTGAAAATTTAAAACCTGATTTGCAAAAAATGGGTCAAACCACCGAGGCCATGGCTCAATTCTTGTCTTCCATGAAGGGTGAGAAGGGAGATAGAGGTGAACGCGGTGAAGTTGGGCCGATCGGTCCTCAAGGTATTCCTGGAAAAGATGGCGAGGATGGGTATACCCCTAAAAAAGGCGTTGATTATTTTGATGGCGAAAAAGGCGATCCAGGAAAGGATGCCCAGGTAGACTATGAAAAATTAATTGACGACGTTTTGCCTTTGATCCCTACACCAAAAGACGGACGCGACGGAAAACCAGGAAAAGATGGAAAAGATGGAAAAGATGGCACAGAGATCTCGGCAAAAGAAATCGTTGAGAAGCTCTCATCCGTCGCAGAAGCAGACAGACTTTCATACAACGTCCTTAAAGACGTACCTTGGCGTGTCGGTGGTAGCCGTGATTACGACTTTGTAGAGCTGAAGGACGTTCCAAAATCCTATTCAGGCCATGCCGGTAAAAGTGTTACGGTAAAATCCGATGAAACGGGACTTGAATTTACAACCAATGTCGCTACAGATGAAAAAGTGAAAGTTTCGGCCGGAGACTCAACGCCTGGATATCTTGAAGGCAAGATTGTGGCTGGCACAAACATCACACTTACCAAGAAGAATGCTGGAGCTGATGAGACATACGAGATCAGTGCCAAAGGCGATATTGACGGCTCCGGCGCTGCAAAACAGATCACTTTCTGGACTGATGCAGACACTATTTCTGGGGATGGAAATTTGACGTGGGATAGCGTCAAGAAAGAACTAGGAATTGCGGATGATGCTTTTTTAAAGCTTGGTGGAACCAATGGTTACTCCATGAGCTACAGCACAGTTAATCAGGCCGCGATGCAAACAGTGCCAAGCTCAAAATTGTGGCTCACTATTCCTGAAGCAAATCGAGTAACGGACTACAATCTTGCTCCCATAATGCCTTTTGTTCATGCCCCGTTAAATTTGTGGTTCGCATCATCAGACAATAAAGATTACGCCTATTTTGGTTTTGGCGTGGATGGAAATACATTGTTGCCTGTTCAATTTTTTATTAACGCTGGAGGAGGAAATGGAATTGATGGCACCCCCAAGACAGGAAAGGGATTGGACCTTATCCATATTGCGGGTCAAGGCGGAACCTCTGGAGCTGGTGGAGATGCCGGTGATCTTAAATTAATGGCTGGTGATGCCGGTGGAGATGGTTCAGTAGCTCGTAATGGTGGACGAATTTTCTTTGATCTGGGAAATAAAGTAGGTGCCGGTCGCAATGGATATTTTCAACTTCTTCGTGCGAAAGACGCAATTTGGAAGATGAAAGGAATGGGTATCTTTAAGATTGAAGACGATGCTTCTACCGCGACGTTAGGACTCGATCATAATGGAACGAATGCCGTCTATGATGCTTCCACAGGCATCCACCAGTTCAATCAAGGTGTTTCTATTACTGGTTTGACCAACATGAACGGTGGTCAAAAAATT
>CAYPSC010000172.1:0-2254 GCA_964413385.1 uncultured Gammaproteobacteria bacterium
ACAGACTGCCTCCTGAAGCGGCGTTGATGTTTGCTGTTGGGTTAAGCTGGAGAGTTGTTGTTACAGAGAGACGATTTGCGCCGAGGTAAATATTTCCTGTTGAACTTACGCTCCTCACGGAGAAGTTGACGTTCATGACAGTCGATGTCCCAGAAGTGATTGCGACATCATCGCCAGGTTGAGGAACGGCGCTATTGCATCCCGTCCAGTTGCCCGCTGTATTCCAATTGCTGCTAACGGTGCTTTGCCAGGTGCAGATATAAGCGTGAGTGGGGCTGGTACTGAAGAGTACGAAAAGGCTTGTGATGAAGAAGCTGCTTATGATACTCAAGGTGCGTGATGTCATAGGCGATGTTCTATATGCATTTATATGTTGGAAGGAGGAATATAAAAAATCTATCTTAAGTATACATGATTATACGTGGCCGCCTTGATTTATCAAATCAAGTTTGTTCACAGAAAAATTTGTGATATTGTTGGTTGATGCTTCTGAACACCCTTTTTCAGCAACCTTATATTTTTTTTATTTTTGTTTTAGTGTTTTTGATCACGCTCGCTATTCATGAATCATCACATGCGCTCGCGGCCTATTGGCTCGGAGATTTGACGGCTAAACGCGCAGGGCGTCTGACCTTGAATCCGTTTGCGCATGTGGACGTACTTGGTTTTTTGACGCTGGTTTTGGTTGGATTTGGGTGGGGCAAACCAGTGCCATTTAATCCTTACAACCTTAAATATAACAGATGGGGTCCTGTGTTTGTGGCCGTCGCTGGACCACTCTCCAATTTTTTATTAGGGATTGTGTTTGCGTTTTTTTATCGTATCTTTGTTTATTTAGGGGATGGCAACCTTCTCGTGGTTTTTCTTCAACTCGGCGCTTATCTGAGTTTTTTGCTCGGTTTCTTTAACCTTATCCCGATTCCGCCCCTTGATGGCTCAAAGGCTCTGATCGCCCTTCTTCAACATGAGCGTTATAGAAATATTCGGGTCTTTCTTGAAACTCGGGGTTCGATTCTTCTCCTTTTATTGGTGTTTCTGGACAGTATAGGCGGGATCGGCGTTTTTTCTTTTATTTCTCAACTTTCTTCCGTATTATTTTCTGTCGTTGTCCGTCTTTTTTAGGGTAAGTGTCTGTACGCTTGACGAATGTGTTGATCGTTGATAGATTGGGCGCACATTTTTCTCTATTCTTAGAGCTTTAACGATTGACATGCCTACCATCAATCAACTTGTCCGCCGCAGCCGTGCGCCGCTCCGGACCAAATCAAAGAGCCCAGCGCTTCAGTTTGCGATGGATACCTTACACCGCAAGCGTACAGACCTTCCACGAGGCGCTGGTTTCAAGCGTGGTGTGTGCACAAAGGTCACCACCATGACGCCCAAGAAACCGAACTCAGCCATTCGGAAGATTGCTCGTGTGCGATTATCTAATGGGCAAGAAGTCACGGCCTATATTCCTGGAGAAGGACATAACCTGCAGGAGCACTCCATTGTGCTTATTCGTGGTGGCCGTGTGAAAGATCTTCCGGGTGTGCGTTATCACGTTGTGCGTGGTGTTTATGATGCACAGGGCGTTGCTAATCGCAAGCGAAGCCGTTCTATTTACGGAGCTCGCCGTCCTAAGGAAGAAAAGAAATAATTTTGATGACCTATGCGTGGAAAAAAAGCTCCTAAACGTAAGATTTTGAACGATCCAAAATACAACTCGCCGGTGGTAGCGAAGTTGATTAACTCCATCATGGAACGCGGAAAGAAACAGACGGCACAAAATATTGTGTACGCCGCTTTGCAGAGTATTGAAGAAAAGACGAAGAAGCCGGCCATGGAGGTGTTTGAAGAGGCCATGAAGAACGTATCACCGTTGCTTGAAGTTAAATCTCGCCGTGTTGGTGGCGCCAACTACCAGGTTCCGCTTCAGGTGCGTGCCGAACGCCGTCAGCAATTAGGATTTCGTTGGCTGATTGCGGCTGCCCGTTCTCGCAAGGGAAAGCCAATGGCAGAAAAATTGGCGTTTGAAATCATGGAAGCGGCCCAGAACCAAGGTGATGCCGTCAAGAAGAAAATGGACGTGCAGAATATGGCCGCTGCTAACCGGGCGTTCGCTCACTTCGCAAAGTAACGGATGGGATATTCTGGCGCATGACTTTTTCGCAATCTCCGCAAGCCGCTCAACGTACCAACACAGTACGTTTCGCGCCGGGCTCGGTTTGCTCCTCGCTCTGCATCCAAAATATCCGTCCGTTTTTCAATCACC
>CAYPSC010000173.1:0-2195 GCA_964413385.1 uncultured Gammaproteobacteria bacterium
GGCCATCAAATCCGCTTTTACGTGCAGCTGGATCCTAATTGGAGCCACGGATCAGGCATCAAAAACCAGCCCATACGGGGCTACAAGGCTTGGATCCAAGTCAATAGAGGGTTTTTCCTGATTCTGTCCAAAGTCCTTTTGGTGCCCACCTGGTGCCCAAAATCTGTCGTCGGGTGGCGAACCCTGATGACATCTGACGAGAGGGGGGGCCTCTCTATGGGCTTTATAGTGCAGCAAGCCTCCGCACAGTTTCCTCAAACGTACGATAATGATAGTGCATCGGAAATGGTATAGATTCACCATTATTCAAAATACGGAATCCATCCTGCAAAAGTTTCGGCTCAAGCAGTTGGCAAATGTTCTTTTTGATCAGAAGTAGTGGGACGGACTTTGTCTTTATCGTTCCAATAAGATCAGCCAAAAAGTTGTCGTAGTTTCTGAGTATCAATTCATCCGCTTTCTTGTCCGGCAGTTTATCGACAGGAGTATAGATCGGGTTTACCAACACAAAGCCCGCGCTGGCGAACGCTTCCAGACCGTCTTGCTTAGTTTCAAACCGTTTACCCATGACACACTGCATCATGGAACGAAAAAGCAGCTCGCTGGGGCGACCCAGTGGATCATAAAAATATCCACCATGTTCCGGTGGTGATTCCAAAATAAAGGCAAGCCTCACCTCTTTAGGAAGGAAACGGTTACGAAGATCGATAAATGTCTTTGCTGAATTCATGACAGTCAATCTGCCAGTCACATTTCCCCACGCATAGTGCAAAAAGTCACCAACCTACTTCGATCTCAAGTCAGGCTTGCTGGCACGGCGTCGTACTTCATATGCACGTAGGAGTGTTCCAGGGGTTCGCACGACACGAGCTTCAAGACGGCGATGTTTCTCAGCTCGTCAAAAGAATGCAGTGCCTCGCCGTCCACGAGCGTCGGTGTGTCCTTGCCTCCCACCAGCAACGGAGCGACGACGACGGACACATGATCGATGAGACCTTGTCGGAGCAGCGCCGAGTTCAGCGTGCCGCCAGACTGCACGGTCAGCCTGTCGATGCCGTGTTCTTCCTTCAAGAGCTGGAAGAGGCGCGGCAGGTCAGTCTCCCCCTCCGACATGATCGGCACGACATTCGCCTCTTTCACGGAGAAGGCTGGGTGCGAGAGATTCGTCGTGACGAGATAGAGCGTCTTCAACCACTTCGACAGGTATTCGACGCCGGACCGCGTGAGATGCGGAGCGTTGTCGATAATGACGAAGCTGACTGGCACCTTCTTCGGCTCGTCTTTCCGGTCGTTGATTCCGATCTTTGCCATTACGCGGCCGGTATTGAGCGAAAAAAGGTCGGTGGTCTGCTCGATGTCGTAGTACTGCTGCAGGCCTTCCTTCACCCCGACGATGCGCCGCAGATCCCGATCGAAATCCATCTCATCCGTGTCTCCGGTCGAGATCTTCCCGTCCACGGACATGAGCATGAAGAGGGTTGTTTCTGGGCGTTCCATAGTCGTTCAATCTTACCACCACTAAACAATGGCTGATTCGGTTTATTGGTCCTTCTTCGCTGTTGGGCTAAATAGCCTGAGCAGCTCCTCTTTCTTTTCTGGATAAAGTTTCGCTTCCAGCAACTTCGGCATTATCTCTTTCTCGCTAAATCTGTCGCTTGTCCCAAGCTCAAGGAAATCATCGAAGCCAACCGGCATCAGGGAGATCTTTTCTCCCCCGTCCAAGGACAACTCGGCCACCTTGCGAAGCCCCTTAGCGATAAACGTATAGACGACCCAATCAATCTTCGACGTGGGGTGCTGAGCATCCCAAAGGAAAAACTCGTCCGCTTCGTAGCCGCTTTCTTCCAGTAGTTCGCGCTTGGCCGCATCGAGAACACTTTCGCCCTCATCTACTCGACCTCCCGTCGCTCCGATGAAACTTTCTTTTCCTGGCTGCTCCTGCTCAGTGAGCACGACCCTCCCGTCATCCATCACAGGAAAAACCACAACCGTGTCTGGGCGCTTCAGTTTTTCAAATGTCGTCTTCGTGCCATCAAAAAGCTCCTGTTCCCATTGGTAGACATCAAAAATAACACCCTTGAAAACGCGTTTTGCGTTCTCTGGAATCGGTTGTTTCGATTTCGGGCGTTTGATTTCCATGGCTATAGAGATTGAAGATTACTTTTTGAATACATCGCCGACACGCTCCTCTGCAC
>CAYPSC010000174.1:0-1564 GCA_964413385.1 uncultured Gammaproteobacteria bacterium
TTCTTTTAAGACAGCCTTCAGCATCCCAAGCGGCACAGCCCATGTTTTGACCGCCTGCAAAAACTTCTGTCCAAGCGGAAACTTGAGCTGCTGACGCACCGTAAGTTCAACACCAACCATCTGAAGCGCCATTTCTTGTGGCCGGTTGATCCATGTTTCCGGTTGCATCCAAGCGGAATAATACGCACGCACCAATTTATATCCCATCATTTCATCATCAGCCTTAGAAAACACACGATGACAGGCAATGTACACTTGCAATCGACGTTGTGCCTCATCCATTTCCACTCCTTGTACCGTAATCCGCTCACCCAATTGTTCAAACAAAAAATTCACCAAAGCTTTTTCCTGCGTGTGATCATCAAGCAATTCCTCAAGCTCTGCCGCCACAATACCCAGGAGCCAAGCATCATGACGGTCAAACCCGATTTTGGATTTTTGCACGGCCTGAAATTTACGCACCACCATGGCCGCCTCCTGCACCAAGGATTCTGGCAATACTCCGTTTGGCAAATAACGTGCAGCAATTAATTCCTTAATCAAGCGCATGGCAATCAAAGCCGGATCATCTTCCAGCACCAATTGCCGCTTTAAGATACGTAAAATCGCCGCTTTGCGCAGTAAATGTTCATCTTTATAATCTACGGCATTGCGAATTTTTTCGTACAAAACAGCCACACGGCTCACGGCCGCATGTACCGTGATACGAGCTGTTTCTGGAACTTCAACCGGCACGGACGGCTTCATGGCCGCCAAAATTTCAGAGATCTTCCCCCGAGAAAATGGGGTCATAATTCAAACCCTATCCTAGCGCAAAATGATGATTCTGTCGATGTTGTGTCCTAGACCTTCTTAAACTCGCAAATATTCCGAAAATCACAAAACTTACACGTAAACGCATCAGGCGTTGGCTGGAAGTCAGAAACGAGAATCGCATCCATACGTTCTGTTATCTTTTCCAAAAACACTTCTCGCTCTTCGCCCACCAATGGCTCTACGTCCAACATCACCCACTCAATCGGATACACATAAGCTAACCGCCCAACCTTCACTCCGCGCTCCTCAAGCGCCACCTGATACAAATACAACTGCTCTTTATCCTCCGTATCCAACTTTTCCTTTGCTTCGCCAGTCTTATAATCAAAGACTGCTACCGAACCATCTGGTAAACGGTCAACCCGATCGATTTTTCCCTTGATGGAATGCTGACCAAGAACCAAAGTAAAATCTTTTTCTACCTCGAGTACATCTGGTGCTCTTTCTGCACAAGCGCTCCAAAAATTCTTCACCGCCTTCTTTCCCCTCGCCTTATACTCATCATGTCGTTGTCGATTCTCATACCACTGATCAATCCACGCTTCTTCAAACAATTTTAACGCCTCATCCTCGGTGACACGGAAGCCACCCTGTGTTGCTGTGATGGATTCTGCCGCTCCGAACAAGCTCACCTGCTGCGACTGACCGCGGACTCGATGCAGCTCAAGAATTCGTTGGAACACCAAGTGCACGGATTGTCCAAAGCTTTTTTGATAAGACCCTAGTTTTGGAATGCGATAAATATGTT
>CAYPSC010000174.1:1574-2152 GCA_964413385.1 uncultured Gammaproteobacteria bacterium
CGAAGCTCTATATTGCAGTGGGCATTTCCGAAAAGCAGCAAGCTGCGTAAAACTAAATCGCCGTTTAAGCTGATACAGGGTCAAAACTTTTTCCTCAAATGATTCAGTCTTTGGGGGTACAAGCTGCTTCGCCTCATCTCCAAGAGCTATCTGTACCTCTGGAATTTCTAATGCTGCTTCTAACAAAAATGGCGATGGTTTTTTGGCTCTGCTTCCACCATAATCAGACGCGCCTGTCAGCGTCAACGTATTTTTTGCCCGTGTCAGCGCCACATAAAACAAACGCCGTTCTTCTTCCAAATGAGCATCTCCTTCTGGCAATCGTTCTTGTACTAATCCATCTGGTAATGGAATGGTCTCGGCCCGCGCTCTAGTAGGAAAGCGCTGATCGACCATGGAAACGACAAACACGTGTTTGAACTCCAACCCTTTCGCTGCATGCACGGTCATGATTTTTACCAGCTCCGGCCCAACATCTGGATCCACATCCAACCCACCCTCTTCCCCACTATCAATTTCCATTTTCAGTTCTTCCAAAAATCCGCGCAGAACCTGACCCGCGCCGAGGTCGATGCGCT
>CAYPSC010000175.1:0-2140 GCA_964413385.1 uncultured Gammaproteobacteria bacterium
CCTTCTGGTTGAGTCGAAGAAAAGTGGTACCGGCGATGACAATCGAAACAAGGAAAAGATATTGAGCACCAAAAATCCACAACAAGTTCATAAAATATTACCAAGGTAATTGTTTTCCGGCATACCAAAATTTTCCTGTTTCTGGATGGGTTATAGCGAAGTCATAAATTTGTTGCGCCGCTTTCTCCGGCGAGAGTTCGGCTTCCTGACCGCCCATGTCTGTCTTGACCCAACCAGGATGAACGGAGGAAACGGTGATGCCGGCTTTCTTCACATGCGTGGCAAGGGTCACGGTGTACATGTTAAGCGCGGTTTTAGAAATTTTGTACGCCGGATAATGGTAGGGGAAATGGCTAATCCCTTTGCCGGCCAATGTCAGTGATCCGGCGGTAGAAGAGATGTTCACGATGTGAGCGTCTTTAGCTAAATAGGGAATGATCCTCTCGGTAAAATCAACTGTTCCGATCAGATTCACTTCCAAAGTCTTACGTAAAGCATCGACAATGATGCATGTTTCATTTTCGTCCAACAAAACACCGGCGCAATTAATCAAAATGTTGATTTTCTTTTTTGTTTGTTGGATTTCCTGGGAGCATTGCTCGATGCTTTTTGATGAAGACAGATTAAGCTTATAAACGGTGAGGTTTTTATGGGCGAGAGTCGGTGTACCAGAGAGGTAGGTACCAAGGACAGCAAAGCCTTCATCAAGAAATATTTCTGCGAGCGCACGTCCAATGCCTTTCCCAATACCCGTGATCAAAACAGTTTTCATAGTCGCGATCCATCATAATCTGTTTTGGAAAAGAAAGGTAGGTCCTTGACTGAGGATATAACTTGTTATAGGTTTTTCCTCAGTCGGCTGAGGCAGGCTGGCGGAGAGGATAGATCCAATGGCGAGCAAAGAGGAGATGGGCGAAAGAGAAGAAACTGATCTTGCTGTGAATTGGATGGTACTCCGGAATCTTGTCACGGCGGCAGTAAGTACTTTTGTTCTTGCGGTAGGGTGGGCTCTGGGGAGGGGACTCGCAGGGGGGCGAGCGCCTTCCTCTGGTGGAACGGCTACCTTCGAGCAAGGTGTGCTCATTTTCTTTTTGGTGTTCTTGGCGTTTAACTCGATCAGCATCTTGCGGTTTCTTGCACATATCGCCGCCACTCGGCGCCGAGATCCTTGAAGAGGATTCACCGCCATTTCGGCCCCCTCGACTTCGAACAGGTTGAGGGGGTGTTATTTAGCGGATCTTTGTTCCTGAATAAATGCCAGACAGTTTTTCATAATTTCATCACCGACCGTGGATTCTGGAAATAGTTCCGGGTGGAATTGAAAGCCGAAAATAGGTTTAGACTCATGCATAATAACTTCATAGCCATCCTTTGAGCACGCGAGACCAATGAGCGGCTTTTGAAGGCTCGTCACAACCCAGCGATGGCTCTCGTATACATTCGCTTCGGGGATCCCGAGGAAGATTTGGTGTGGCTGGACAACGCTTAAGGTTACGAGTCCTTTTTCTTTTTGTTCAAGTTTACGGAGGGATGCGCTATAAGCGTGAGCAATGAGTTCGAAGCCTAGGCAGATGCCAACGATAGGCTTGGAAGCGGCCCGAATGAAGCCCAACTCTTCTTTGAAGGCTTGATCGTGATGCATGACGGTCAACGAATGTCCGCCGGAAAGAATGACAGCATCGCAGGAGGTGCCATACGGTTTTTTGAATTGTTCCCAAGGAATGACATTGACTTCGTGGGGCACGATGAGTCGTAACAATAGCGGAAGATAAGAGGTTCCGTTATCAACAACAAGGAGCTTCATAAGGAAGAGAAACGAAAAGTTGGAATGAGATTAGTTCTTGAGTGCTTGTTTACGCATTTTATCTGGGTATTTCTCAACCGCGTATCTCAAGGCCGTACGCGGCATAGACGTCTTATGTTTTAATACGTACGCGAAAATTTCTTTTGGAAATTTCTTGCTCGCTTCTTTTAACATCCACCCATATCCTTTTTGGATCAAATCCTCTTGGTCCGGGAGAAGAGTATCCGCTGTTTCAAAAGCTTCCTTGAGAAAGAGTCCGCGGCGTAATGGGTAAATCAAACTGACAGCAGCTGCACGCCGTAACCAACGATTCTTAGATCGTGTCCACTTCTTTAC
>CAYPSC010000176.1:0-2135 GCA_964413385.1 uncultured Gammaproteobacteria bacterium
CCATGTTTCATTTACTCACGGAACCACGACTGTTACCATTGACCCGGAACAAGTTGGTAAGATGGCCGATGTCCGAGGCGCCATCAATCAGTTAGACAATCAGGCGCGCAACCTTCAATTTCAACCGATTCCCCTGCGCATCACAGAGATCCAACCAGAACTAACCGCATTCCAAATACAACCTCTCACCGCAGATATTCCCGCGTGGCTAAGCCATGCGCCATTTTCGGTGCAGACCGATACACGCAAATGGACGGTCAGCACCTCCACGCTTGCGACCTGGCTCACGGTCAGCACCTCCACCAATCCCCTGCAATTAACGCTCGATACAGATCGTGTGCGTGGTACTTTGCGCCAATTGACTGATGATCTCATCGAAGAACCAAAAAACGGACGCTTGGTCATGGAAAATGGGACTATCAAGGAATTTGTAGCAGGTGTCGATGGATCAGATATTGATGGAGAGGCTACGATCCAAGCATTCGAGGATGGCTGGAGTCATAGTTCATCAAGCATCTCATTAGTTCTCAAGCGCCAACCAGCGATCATCGAGGGTGCAGATGCTGAGCGTCTTGGCATCCGACAATCATTAGGCGTTGGTCGTTCCAATTTTTCCGGCTCTCCCGTGAATCGACGAAAAAACATCGCGCTAGGAGCAGAAAAAGTTAACGGGGCACTTGTTCCTCCAGGGGAGGAATTTTCCCTTCTGAAAACATTGGGCAAAGTGGACGGCGCTCACGGCTGGCTCCCGGAACTTGTGATCAAAGGCGACAAGACGACGCCGGAGTTTGGCGGCGGCTTATGCCAGATTGGGACAACAACCTTCCGCGCCGCCTTAGCCACGGGCCTGCCAATTACCATGCGCCAAAACCATAGTTACCGAGTACGTTATTATGAACCAGCTGGGACCGATGCCACCATTTATGAACCAGCGCCTGATTTCAAGTTTAAAAACGATACAGGCCATTGGCTTTTGATTAGTACAAGAATAGTCAAAGGCGATAATTTAGCCTTCACGGTTTGGGGAACGCCGGACGGTCGAGCCGCCGAGCAAACAGCGCCAAAAATTTACAACATCGTTCCTCCCCCACCGAAGAAAGTCATTGAGACACTTGATTTGCCCGTGGGACAAACTAAATGCACAGAAACGGCTCACGCCGGAGCAGATGCGAAGTTCGACTACACTGTCACGTACGTAGACGGCAAGGTAAAAAAAGTGACGTTCAATAGCCACTATAAACCCTGGGGAGCTGTCTGCTTGATTGGCGTGAGTCAACTCAATACTAGCTCAACGACGGCTGCTGCTGAAAAAGTCGACGAAACAGGAATCAATAACCCAAATTGACCCAGCTATTTGCCTGTTTTTTCCAGATCGCGTAAGCTTAGGAAACAACCCTTGACAGAACTGGTATGATTGGATATATTGCCAGTCTAAGGTAGTGATTTGGGATCAGCCCTTTAGCAATCCGCGTCCACGACAAGCATGGGATCTGGTGCAAAGGGTGCGGCAGGTGAAAACTTGCACTCCCCTTTCACAAGATTCTTTGGGTGCGGATTGCTTGAGTGCTCATCCATACAAAACCCTCCGTTTACGCGGTGGTTTTTGTTTTTTAGCCCTTCTGAGATTGACAAAAGGCCATTTTTTGCTATTTTTAACCTTCACCATTACGGAGGCGCTGCTATGAACCTTCTGAATCCGATAAGGGCAGAAGATGGTGGGCAGACCTCAGAAATCTGCTCACGCTGCCATCAACCGTGCCCTAAAAAGAAACTCCTCACTCCTCTCGTGGGAGAAAGGAAGCTGACCTGCGTATACTGCTACAAACGATTGAAGAGAAGTCAGCGTTTTTTTCCCCTAGAGAGATTGAGATCGCCTAAGTTTCAACGTGATCGCCCATCGGCTCTTAGGTGGGAAAAACGCCACCTCTGGCGCATAGACCCCAATAAGCCGCTGCACAACCAACCAGCTCGCCCATGGTGGTTGAGGGAAGCCCTCGGCGAGGAGGATGGCCACCCGTGGTAAACAGCTCCAGGAGGAATCCGATGCGACACCACCCCAAAGAAGAGATCGATCCCGCGTCGCCATCCGAGGGCGATAATGACCTCTCCGACTGGTTCTGGCATGAGTCCAATAT
>CAYPSC010000177.1:0-2095 GCA_964413385.1 uncultured Gammaproteobacteria bacterium
AATCTTGGTCGCTTCGATGCGGACATTGGGATTCTCAAATCGAAGATTTTGTAATCGCCATCAACCTGGTTCCATATTTGCTGGACTAAGATAGTGGGAGAGCTTGGCAAAACTGCTGATCTAAATTTCGACCAACGCCAAGGACTAGGCTCGGGAAACTTTTAGCTCCTTCCGGTACTTGAAGAACGTGCGCCGCTTTAGTCCAGTGGACTCTTCAAATATTCGAACCTGATCTTTGACCGCCAAGCTACGCCGGGAGAGCTGGCGAACCAACTTCCTAGGGTCTTCTGGAGTGGCAACGATCATTCGCTCCAACAAATCGCGCCACTGATCCTCATTGTGCTGCGCAAGCTCATACCCCATCTGTAGGGTTCGATAGCTAATCTGGTGAATCGACGAGGCGCTGATCTTCCGGTTGAGAAATCGAGCGACCTCTGTGGCCTTTTGGGTATTCGAGTATAGGATCAGATTCGCGGCGGCCTTTGACAGCAATGCCTTGGCGGCTACCGGGTCGATATCAATTTTGTACCGGAAGCTCCGTGACTTCACCGCCTGGGCATCTGCCGTTGCGGGGAAGGAGTTACACACGATGACCAACTTGCCCTCGAAACAGAACTCTTCGACAGATGCCTTACCGCTAGTCGAACCCCAGCGGATCTTGCGCTGCTTTCCTTGTCCCCAGGTAGCGGCCTTCAAAATCGCCATTGAACCTTGGTCGCTGAACAGACCCGCGCAGTCGTCGATAACGACGGTGCTTCGAGAGTTGTCATGCAGGAAGTTGAAGAGATGTAGCGGCGTTGAATATGAGCCTAAATGTACCCCGGCCACGTCCGCCATTCGCAAAGCGTCCTCTACGGCGGTTGTCTTCCCCCATCCAGGCGGCCCCTCAATAATCACGGCGTGCATTCTATCGCTCGCTTGGATCGTGAGGAGCAGCCGTTTAATCGCCTCTATATGATTTAGGGACTCGTTATTCACAAAACCTCACGCGGATGAGTTAGCGCACGGAAAGTGCAACATGCACTTTCCTGTTGTAGCAACGCACGAAAAAGTGCGCGTTGCACTTCTCGTGCATCAGGCTCCGGCGCCTTGGCCCATCTTCGCCGCCTTCGACTGATTTAGCAGATATTGCAGATGAGTAGGACTCACACCGAGCCTGCGTGCTGCCTCTACTTTGCTGCCAGAAGCTTCGATAGTTTCAACGATGTAGGAAATCTTCGCCTTGCTCTTCTGCTCCTCCCACTCGGATAGCTTCATGCTTCCGGGTGAAAGCGAAGCTTGATCCGAATAGAGAGCAAGATCCAAATCATCTGGCCGCACCAGCGAGCCTTCCGTTTGAATCAGATGTTTTTCGACGACTGCCGCAAGCTCGCGGACGTTGCCGGGCCAAGGATACTTCTTCAAAATATCTACGGTTCGACTCTGGAAGTATCGGTTCGTCTGATACCGCTTGTTGTAGATTTCGGAGAAAAACGCTACCAGCGGTTCGATGTCTTCCACGCGGTCGCGCAGCGCTGGAATTTCAAGCTCTGTCACCTTGATTCGGTACATGAGGTCTTCCCTGAAGCGCCCTTGCTTCACAAGGTCGTCGATTTTTTTATGGCTCGCGCAAACGATTCGCACGTCGATTTTTCGGGAGATTCTGGCTCCGAGTGGCTCAACGACTCTTTCTTGTAGAACCCTCAACAGCTTGGCTTGAAGATCCAGGGAAAGATCTCCAATTTCGTCGAGAAAAATGGTTCCTTTGTCGGCTAGAACAAATTTTCCGTCCTGGTCCGTGACCGCTCCAGTAAACGCGCCCTTTTTGTGTCCGAATAAAGTGGATTCAAGAAGATCCTTGGGAATAGCCGCGCAGTTGATGGCAATAAAAGGCGCTCGTGAGCGCGGCGAAAGATCGTGGAGGGCTCGCGCTGCCAGCTCCTTGCCGGTGCCGGACTCTCCGTGGATGAGGACGGAAACGTCACCGGCCTCCGCGAGCTTTTTGAGCTTAATTGCGACTTCCGCCATGACCTGCGATTGCCCGACCATTCCGACAGACTCCAGGAGACGGCGGTTCTCGTTTCTGTCCTCTGTTGGACGGATGGTCTTTAAAAGT
>CAYPSC010000178.1:0-2075 GCA_964413385.1 uncultured Gammaproteobacteria bacterium
ATCCACTTTCCTATGGCATTGATGCTTTGCGCGAACTTCTCCTTTCATTTAGCCACATCGGTCTCCTCACGGATAGCATCGTGCTTGTAGGGAGCATTCTCGTCATTCTCGTCGTCGGCAGCCGCCTCTTCGCTCGCATTCAGGCGTAGCCAACTATGTCATCAACCGGCAGCACTCCCGTAACTCTCGTCATTCTCGGCATCACGGGTGATTTGGCGGCCAAAAAAATCATCCCGGCGCTCTTTCACCTCTTCCAAAACAATCAATTACCTAGACAATTCCGCATCATCGGTTTTGCACGCCGCGAGATGGATGACCAATCCTTTCAGGCTTTCATTCTTGAACGATTAAAACCTCACTTAAAACACGCCATAGATTCCGCAGATCTTCACGCTTTTGCAGAACTCTTCTTTTTTGTTCACGGTCAATTCGATGAACAAAAAGATTATGCATCACTCAAAACACACATCCACTCTTTCGAAAAAAATTGGGGAATACCAACCAATCGTCTTCTGTATCTTGCCGTACCTCCAGAACTTTACCAACCCATTTTTTCTCAACTCTCCATCGCTCATCTGGCAGAGGATAAACCAGACACCTACTGGACACGCCTCCTGATCGAAAAACCTATTGGTAGTTCTGCTGAAACCGCTGAATATCTGAATCGCCTCATGGGAAGTCTATTTCGTGAAGAACAGATTTACCGCATTGAACACTACCTTGCGAAGCAAATGCTACAAAATATTCTCGTTTTTCGTTTTTACAACAGTTTATTTGAAAACGTTTGGAATCATCAGAGTATCGAGCACATCCATATCCGCATGTGGGAAACATTGGGAGTAGAAACGCGCGGTGCATTTTATGAACAGGTCGGCGCGCTACGTGATGTTGGACAAAATCACCTCCTACAAATACTTGCCCTTGTCACGATGGAGCGGCCACAAACGCTCTCAGCAGATGATATTCGAAAGCAACGCGCTGCTATCCTTCGCGATCTTTCACCACCATCCCCAGAAGACATCCGGACAAAAACTGTTCGCGCTCAGTACGAAGGTTATCGCCAAATCCAGGGAACTGATCCTCGCTCATTCATTGAAACTTTTTTCCGCATCCATACGACCCTCAACCATCCGAACTGGAAAGATGTCGGCATCACACTGGAAAGCGGTAAACGCCTGCAAGAAGCGCGAAAAGAAATTATCGTGACATTTAAACACACGTCCGCCCTCCTCACTTGCGGTCCTAAAGAACCCGATTGTCGCAATCGTATCATCTTCTCTCTCGAGCCAAACGAATCGATCTCCATTCGGTTCTGGTCAAAAAAACCAGGTCATGATCTTGAACTCGAACCGCGCTCAATCGATTTTCTCCTTCGGCAGGCTGAACATCGCACGCATACCGAAGAATACGAAAAGCTTCTTCTCGACTGCATCGATGGTGACCAGACACTCTTTATTAGCACAGACGAACTCAAAGCCATGTGGCGCTTTACAGACCCCATCGTCAAAGGCTGGCAACAAAATCTCGTGCCACTGCTTATTTACCCGCCCGGAACCACGCTTTGATCACGCATTCCCATCGTCAAGTAACACCCGGTCTCTTGATTTTTTATCAAAAAATTGCTAGCGTCTGCTTACATGCGGAATCATCCGCGTGGTTTACGGTAGGAGGAAACGATGAAAAGCTTCGTGTTGGTGATGGGTGCGCTCGTCATGAGCGCCTGCAGCCACGACGCCGAATCGGCAAACGCGTGCGGACCAGTGCTCGCGCCGGAGTCTGCGGACGATCAAAACCCGGCAAAAGAGCGGTACTTGCCCGGGTATGTCTACCTCGAGCCAGCGATGAACAATCCGCCGACCGAGGTTTCGCTGGGCAAGTCCAGCGCCACCATAATCCAAGGCTGGCTGCGCGCCGCCGACGAGCCCTCCTGCGTCAAGAATGTCCTCTTGGACTACATCGACTTCTCGATCCAGAATGTTCTCGACGGCGCCTGGATCCCCAAGATGCAAATACTGGTCAACGAGAAGGTGACGGGGAGCATCCTTTCAGGAGGAGGCGGACGCGGAGGTCAAGAA
>CAYPSC010000179.1:0-2056 GCA_964413385.1 uncultured Gammaproteobacteria bacterium
GGGTGTAGAAGCTCGCGCCGCTCTTGCTGATCGCTCTGGTCGCGAGTTCCATCGTCTTCGGAATGTCGGCGAGCTTGGCGTCGTACATCAGCTTGAGGCCACTGCTGACCACGATCTCCGCCGCTTGCAGACCGCCGAAGGCATGGATCGCCTCGAGACCAATCTTGGCGTGAACGATGCCACACTGCTTCAATATCCTTACCTTGCCTGCCAGATCCTCCAGGCTCGTGGTACCATCGAGCGCCACGATGATGCGTTTGAGTGCTTCTTCGTGCATTGATTTCCTCCGTTTCTGCCTTTATTGGCGATTGCCAGCGTAGATGAGTCAGCGTCAGGCGTCAATCCTCGCCAAAAAGGTTAAAATCACCTAAGCTAATGACCATGTTGTCAGATCTGGTCAATCGCGTGGAGGCTCTGCGATCCAAGGTGAGTGAAGCTTGGCAAATTTTGGCGTTGGATACAGTCAAAAAAGAGATCGTTGCACTGGAGGCGGAGTCCTCTGCTGGAGATTTTTGGTCAGATCCAGGACGGGCAAAAGGAGAATTACAAAAATTATCTGAATTAAAAAAAGAATTTGACCGTTGGAACGAGGTAAAGATGGGGGTATTGGAAACGCAAGAGGTCCTTGAATTGGCTATAGGAGATCGTGATGAAAGCCTGGCTGCGGATTTGGAGAAACGGATCATGGATTTAGAGCAACGCTATCTTGATTTAGAGTTTTCTTTGTTGTTTTCCGGCCCTTACGTTCAAAAGAATGCGATTCTCTCGATCCATGCTGGTGCTGGTGGGACGGATGCGCAAGATTGGGCAGAGATGTTGATGCGTATGTTCTTTCGATATGTAGAGCAAAAAGGATGGTCTGTGGAATTGCTGGATGAATCACGAGGAGGGGAGGCGGGCATTAAATCAGCGACATTTTTAGTGAAGGGGCGATTTGCCTATGGGTCGCTTAAGAGTGAAGCTGGAGTGCATCGCCTTGTTCGGCAATCGCCTTTTAATGCTGACGCGCTGCGCCAAACATCGTTTGCGTTGGTTGAGGTGATTCCAGAAATTGATGAGGAGGTAGATATTCAAATTGATCCAAAAGATTTGCGCATTGATACGTTTATGTCTGGTGGAAAAGGTGGGCAATCTGTGAACACGACTTACTCTGCTGTGCGCATCGTCCATTTACCGACGAAGATCATGGTGTCGTGTCAAAACGAACGATCGCAGGCGCAAAATAAAGAGATGGCGTTAAAGATTTTGAAATCAAAATTAGTTCAGATGCGAGAAGAAGAATTAGAAAAAGAAAAAAAGAAATTGCGTGGGGAATTTCAGAGCGCTGAATGGGGAAATCAAATTCGATCGTACGTATTACATCCGTATCACATGGTGAAGGATCACCGAACGGAGGTAGAGACCGCTGACACGGATGCGGTGTTGAATGGGGATCTTGACCGGTTTGTGGAGGGCTATCTGCGCTGGAAAGCGAAAGAGCGTGATCTGCCAGCAGAATTGAATAAAGAATAGACTGGGCTAGGTTATGAATCCAGGAGAAATCAAAACGGTTTTGGCTCAGATTGGCGGAGGCGCGAATAAGAAACTCGGTCAACATTTTCTTATTGATCCGCATGTTCTTGAAAAGATTGTAGCAGCGGCCGATATTCGTGCGGGCGATCGAATATTAGAGATCGGTCCGGGCCTTGGTGTGCTAACCCGTGCGTTAATTGAAAAAGGTGCAGAAGTTACGGCCATTGAACAAGATCGACGATTTATAGCATATTTGACATCGCAACAGTCTTCGCTAGGCCAGAGTCAAGTGATTTATGGCGATGCGGCGAAAATGAGTTGGGAACCATTCATCTGTGATCGATCGTGGAAATTTGTCTCTAACTTACCTTATAGCATCACCTCGCTTGCTTTACGTAAGGCTTTGTGGGCGCAGTATCCGCCTGAAAAAGTTGTGGTGCTGATCCAGCGGGAGGTTGCAGAGCGAGCGGTGGCTAAAGATGGCAAAACCTCACTGCTTTCGCTCATGGTGTCTTTGGCGAGCCGCCAAGCTCGGCTGCTTACG
>CAYPSC010000180.1:0-2045 GCA_964413385.1 uncultured Gammaproteobacteria bacterium
CGTTCGCCAAATCAAGAATTTCAGGTACAGACCGATAATTCGTCAACAACCGGAACACTTTTGTATTCGGCCATTCATTAGGAAACGACAGAATATTTTTTACATCCGCTCCACGAAAAGCATAAATAGATTGCGCATCATCCCCGACCACCACAATATTTTGATGTACGCGTGCAAATCCATGCACGACCTTGGCTTGGATGGCATTCGTGTCCTGATATTCGTCGACCAAAACACACTTGAAACGGGAAGAGATTTGACGACCGCGATCCTGATCATCTAAAAGCAATAAAAGATTAGAAAGAAGATCATCAAAATCCATGGCATTTGCCGCTTTCTTGCGTGTCTGATATTGCCGTGCGATCTCCTCGATATCCCCGGCAAAGGCGAAAAAATTAGGATGCTTTTCTTCCAGCGCTTCATCGATTCGGCACTGCACATTGCGGGCGTAAGAAATAACATCAGCCACCACAGAAGCAGACGGAAATCGTCGCGCCTTGGGATCAATATTCAAATCCTTCATGACCGCTTTGACCAAATCACGACCGTCTTCCTGATCCAAAATGGTGAACGACGGTGCATAACCCAAATCCGTAGCAAAATGACGGAGCAACCGTGCGCCAATGGAATGGAATGTTCCGCCCCAAATACCCTTTGCCGCTTCTCCCACAAGCGATCCGACACGAGTCAGCATTTCTCGTGCCGCTTTATTGGTGAATGTCAATAACAAAATAGATGATGGATCGACGCCTTGCTCCAAAAGATAAGCCACACGATAGGTCAGCGTTCGCGTTTTACCCGAACCAGCACCCGCTAACACTAAACACGGCCCATCACCATGCAAAACAACATCTAGTTGTTCCTGATTAAGCAAAGCCTGATAATCAATCCGCCGACTCAGCGGCACTCCTCCGCCCTGCAATACAAACATTGACATGCGTCAGAGGGTAGCATACCCACTGACGACTTAAAAACGACGAGAGACTTCGTCATAAAGAAAACGAGCTGGAGCAATATCCAAATGAGGAATGCGAGCCACGCGTGGATAACCGTTACGAAAAGCGAGTCCAAGCGCCCGGCCATACGAATCGACACTTCCGGATAAAAACATAACAGAATCACCTTCCATCGGCCGACCCATTAAGAGCCTATCATAGACCAGTTCAGCCATGGTTGGCCGAGCCAAATGCCATAGTTTTGAATGCCCTAATAGCCGTATGGCTTGATCATGATGACCATCCTGGACAAGATGCAATACCTCTGGCCGAATACGCTCAAATTCCTCAATCGCCTCTCTATACTCTGGGGTATCGAGTCTCTTGGTGTAAGAGTTCAATAAGGTATCCATAGAGCGCGAGATAGTGTTATCTCTAGGATCAGCAACTGATGAATCCTTGATCAAAGCCCAAGAGGCACGCGGAACATCTTCAAAGAGTTCTGGGATCTTTACTCCTCCATGAAGAATCAGATCGCTGTTGTGTTCACAATTAAGACGAAGCGACTCGCCTTCCTCTGCAGAACGAGGCGCATTCTCACCTCTCGTCACGTGTCTATATAGCATATTCGCGACCGTCAGGGGCTCTTCTCCGACCCCATGGTCAATGCGAAGAACAAGCTTTTCACCCTTCTCGCGTGCTCGTTGTAGCTCTTCCTCCGAAAAAGGAATGTCTGGTATATCTTGCTTCCTTAATTTTATACCAAAGGCTTTTTCTATACTTTCCGGACCATAATAATCATAACTCATGATCTCTTGCGCCCTCGAGCGAGAAATAAAACAGGTCCATTCCCTTGGGCTCAGCCCAGCCTCTCTCCTAGCTTGATCGAGTTCCCAGCGTTCTTCGTTTAAAGCAGTCTGATCTGCAAACGGTAATTCGATCAACAATCGGTAACGTCTCCTTTCCAGTTCCCCTATACCATCACGCAATTCCTGAGCCATTTTTTTCTGATTCTCAATATCAAAACCAGCATTCTTAGGTCTTAAACGCCGAAGTGTAGCTTCCGTAGAACGGTGAAACTCTTCCGCAGAGGATCTACCTCCAAAGGCC
>CAYPSC010000181.1:0-2015 GCA_964413385.1 uncultured Gammaproteobacteria bacterium
GCCACCATCGAATCCATCATCCCGCTCGGACCACAAATGTAGATATCACGCGATTTTACGCCTGGAGCAAGACGCTCGATTTTTTCCTGATCAATGCGCCCGTATTCATACCCTGGTGTTTTTTGTTCCAACACATGACTCGCGACAAAATGACAAGTGAAGGCTGGACAAGAGGTTACGAGCTGATCGATTTCCGTTTTAAACGCAACTTCTGATGTTTGCCTATTAGCGTAGAGCAGAACTGCATCTGCCCCTTTTGGAAGCACTTCTTGCAAGATCGATAAAATAGGCGTGATACCAATCCCACCCGCTAAAAAGAGGAACTTACCAGATTTCGCATGGGCAGATGTAAAATGCCCGAGGGGCCCATCTAACAGTACAGGCGTTCCTGGTTTCAAATCATGGATACGTGTTGTATATTCACCTAATTTTTTTATGGAAAACCGAAGAAATTGTCCACTTGGGGCATGAGAGAAGGAAAAGGGGTGCGGCTGAAGAAAACCTTGTCTCAGAAAAAGAAGGTTTGCATACTGCCCCGGTTCAAAACGGAACCGATCTAACATTCTCCCTGTGATGTAAACGGATAAGACATCTTTTGTTTCCTCGACCACGCGGTCGACTCGAAATCGGTGTTGATGATAAAGCGTAAATGGTCGAAAAAAACGGTACAAAAGCACAAGGCCAAACACGAGGAAGTTGAAGAAATACCAGTAATAAAAAGGAGCTCCGGTCATTAGATCCCCCGTATCTGTTTGGTGAAAAAAAGCAAGGCCCACGCCGACATACATCAACAAATGAGCCGCATGCCAAGTTTCATATCGCAAACGAGATCGTATGCGTTTCAATGAAATCACGATGACTGTTAGAAAAATACCTAGACCCAAGAGAGCGAGCAGCACGTCTTCCCAATTCGTAAGAAAATCCCATATCTGCGCCCAGAAACCGAATCCGCTTTGATAACCATATCCAAGCGCCAACAATACTGGATGACCAACGAGGAACACGAGAAGATACGTTCCGATCCAGCGATGAAGGCGATTCATGACATCAAACCCAAAGGCACGCTCCAGTATAGAGATACGACCAATCAGAAGAAGCTCAATGAGCAAAAAATATTCTGTCAGTAATCCAAACAACCGTCCGCTGGCAATCAACACCCCATTACCACCACTTAAAAGCAAGGTACCGGAATGGCCCCACCAAATCCAAAGAATTCCGCCGAGATTGATAAGAAACAAAATGAGAGCAATGGCGAGGGGCTTTTTCATCGCCTCTTCAGCTTTTCACAAAACATTCCTTTTGCCTAGAATCATGAAAAGGCGCCTGATGGGCGCCCCTTCCCTTTTTCGTTTCACGATCACGATAATGATCATCTATCGTCCCGATTCTGCCTCTTTGCCTCGTTCGACCAATTCGCGTACTCGTGGCCCGCCGATCCGCCCGCCCTTCTTACCGATTTCTTCGTAGAACTCACGACCGTGGCTCGCTGATGTACTCTCGCCACCACGGCGTCCCGCCTCACTCACGGAGACGGAGCCTTTTTGCTCTTGTCGTGCCATAGTGTTTATTTGGTTATTGTTATTGGTGATTTATTTTAGCGATTGATGACCGCTACTTATTTGCTTTGATCTGAGCGGCCGCCTTCTGATTCTTTCTCCTTCCCTTCTTCAACAAGCTCACGGACACGCTGACCGCCTTTATGACCCGCTTCTTCCACCGTCATTTCTCCAGAACCAGACGATGGTGTTGTTCTATCTTCTTTGCGCATTTCATCGTATTGTTGTTTAGCCATAGGAAGTAATAATAGGATGAGTTAAGAATGACCATGCTCTAGCGCTCTTCCGCTTCCTTTCCTCGCTCGATCAGTTCGCGCACTCGCTGCCCACCTTTATGGCCAAGCTCGCTGTACCCTTCATGTCCAAGTTCTTCCCGGCGTTTTTCCCCACCCATGCGTCCGGCTTCTTGAACGGACATCTCCCCTCGATTGCTTTGGCGTTGTTGACGTGCCATATATA
>CAYPSC010000182.1:0-1981 GCA_964413385.1 uncultured Gammaproteobacteria bacterium
CGAGCCGTAGATTTTGTAGGACAGAGTTTTAAAAAAGCTCGCCTGTACCCCAAGCAGAAGTATGTCACGGAGTCTTTAATAAAATATTTTCAAAAATGGGAGCCGCGTTGGCAATCCATTGTCTTTCGGATATTGCGCCCGCCAGCCCTGGCTGCAGCTTGGTTGATGGATTTTTTTCTCCGCATATTTCACGTGAAAGAATATAAGCGTTCTGATACCTAACTATGGCTCGTGTTGCCATTCAAGTTCTGACCTATTTTCGTTCCAAACAGCTGGAACGTTTGTTGCAATATTTGAAAGCGCAAACATTTTCTGATTGGGAATTATTTGTCTGGGATAACTCGTGTGATGAAAACGAGCGTACGGCTGTCAGCCGTCTTCTTATGGAAAGTGGCGTACCGTATCACCTAACAGTGAACGATTCCAATAATGGTTTCACCGCACATAACGAATTGTTCAAACAGCATTGTTCAGAATTCGTGTTCATTCTTAATGATGACGCCTGGCTTGAACCTGACTATTTGAATCAATGCGTGAGACGGATGGAGAACGATCAGGCGTGCGCAGCCGTAACCGGTCTCATCTATCGTTCCGGGACGGATAAGGTTATTGATACTGCCGGTCTTCGATATCATTGTCTTGGATATGTGGTTGACCGGTTTGCTGGAGGACAATACGCTTTTCATCAACCAGAGAAAATTTTTGGTGCATCTTGTACAGCGGTATTGTTTCGTCGTTCGGCGCTTGAAGCCGTATCACCAGAACGTGTTCCATTTGACCCAGGATTTTTTATGTACAAGGAAGATGTGGATTTGGCGATTCGTTTGCAGCGTAAGGGATTCACAGCTTGGTTGGAACCGGCGGCCATCGCCTGGCATGAGCGGGGATTGAAAGAAACTGGAAAGGGTTGGCGTTCCCGTATCGGCGATGAGCGCAAGCGCTCTCTGAAACTTCGAGTACAAACATATAAAAATCAGTGGGCGATATATGCCTACCATTTCTCTTGGGGGCTTGGTTTTGCTGATATTTTCAAGACTCTTTGGCATGAATTAAAGCGCAGTGCAGCTTTGTTTGTCTTTGCTTCACCGATGGTTTTTTTCCATACTTGGAGAGAGATTCATCGTCATTGGAGCGAGTGGAAAAAACGTCGTGTTAACTTGGAAGCGCTCGGTTTAAAACGGATTCGGTTATGAGTACGCTTCCCAAAGTAGGAATCATTTATCTCACGTTTGCTACGCCGAAATATCAGCAAGATATTTCCGCAGCGATGCGTTCACTTGAAGCGATGACGTATCCGAAAGATCGGGTTGAATTAATTTGCGTTGAGTCACGCTATAAAGATGTGGATGTAAAATCTTGGTTTGATCAGATGTGGCTCCCAAAATCGGGAAAATCTTTGCCGCACATCACGTATCTCTTAAAAGAACAGACGCTTGGTTTCGGCGCAAATAATAACGTGGGTTTTGCGAAAGCCAAAGAACTGGAGTGTGAATATGCGTATCTTCTAAATGAAGATGCGGATGTTGATTCCGACTTTCTAACTCGCGCGATCGAGCGCGCTGAGAAGGATAAGAACACGGGTTTTGTTCAATCTCTTATTCTTCTTGCTCAGGATCGTGCCAAGATCAATTCAACCGGTAATGCGCTCCACTTTCTTGATTTTGGATATTCGAATGATTATCTCCGGCATCGTGATCAGGTTGTCATTGATCCGGAAAAAGAGATCGGGTATGCCTCTGGCGCCGGCGTTCTTATCCGGGTAGCTGCCGTAAAAACACCGACCTTATTTGATGAAGCGATGTATTCCTACCATGAAGACACGGACGCCTCGCTCCAAGCTCGTATTCATGGCTACAAAATTGTCACCGAACCGTCCTCGATCATCTATCACCGTTACGAATTTACTAAAACGCAATTAAGTAAAAATTATTGGATCGAACGCAATCGTCTAGCCTTACTTTTTAGTTATTATCATGTTTGG
>CAYPSC010000183.1:0-1977 GCA_964413385.1 uncultured Gammaproteobacteria bacterium
GCCTTCGCTTGTTTGGACGATGAGGGGCGATTGGAGTTCAATCGCTGCATTCATGACCGCCTTTAATATTTCTAAATTATTTATATTAAACGCTGGCACTGCGTAGTGATGAGCGCGGGCTGTTTCAAGCAAATGTTTTGAGCTGACGAGCATAGTGAGGATGTTCACTACTGACGATTAGAGTTTTTGTGCTTGGATTTTTTTAAATTTTTTCAGCATGGAACTCATTTCGGTCTTTGTGAGTAACCCTTTCTGCGGCCCAATGTGCTGGACGACGCTCCAGGCGTTAGCTGTACCAAAGCGCATCGCTTCTGGAATTGGTTGATCCTGGTACAGGGCACAGACAAATGCGGTCGCATAGCTATCGCCAGCACCCGTCCGTTCAAGAATTGGTCCTGGAAAAATCGGACAATGCCACAATTGTTGGCCATCGGTCGCGTAAGAACCGTTTGGCCCATCTGTAATCACCGCGACTTTGGCACCTAAATGGTTTAGGCTGGTTAAAAGATAGGGAACAAGCTGCACACCATCGTGTAAAAGTTTTTCCGCTTCTTCTTTGTTCACAACGACAAGATCTGACCGTTCGATCATTGGTTTGAGCGCTTCCAATCCTCGTTTGAGTTGATTCCCACCCGGATTAAAGGCGAGCTTCTGTCGTGGATTTTTTTTCAAATGAGTCAGGAGTTGCCTTTCCAGGGGTTCGTGATTTGGACCGAGTGCCGTGTAATAGATCCAATCCGTACCATCTAAATCTGGCAGGTGATACTCACGCGGGTGGCTGTATACCAAAATAGTGCGTTCACCTTTAAAACTAAGCACTGTAGAGTAGTTCGTGTCTCGCTTTGGATCTGTTCGAACATAAACATCGTCCACACTTTCCTTTTTCCAATGTTCTCGAATTTCTTTTCCGATATCGTCATTTCCCACAATGCTTACGATGGAAGTTTTTAATCCTAGACGACTTGCGCCAACGGCAGCATTAGAGGCGTTGCCAGCGCCAGGAATCTTGACCACAGATTGCACCGGAATTTTTTCCCCGTAATTCATACAAAGGCTGCACGCTTCCTTGTTCACCTGGCATAAAATATTGGCCTCATGAATATGGAGAAAGACATCCACGGTCGAATCTCCAATGGTAATAAAATTGAATCGAGGCAAAGAACGGGCCATACGGCAGACCTATTCTATCATATTCTTTAACGTTATACTTTCCTTATCTATGTCATCTCGCATTTCTCATGATGGGTCTTTACCAACGCTTTCACGCTCGGACGCTCAGCGTTTGGAAGTGGTGCACGATGCTCTGGCGAAACGGCGCGTGCAAGGTGAGCAGGGGTGGTTTGATCTGCCATTTGATCGTGAGATGCTCAAGCGTATTAGGAATATCGTGAATAAAACTAAATCATGGGATACGCTCCTTGTTCTAGGTATCGGTGGATCTGATCTCGGCACGCGCGCAATTCTTCAAGCGTTGCCGGCAAACAAACATGTCTTATTTGCTGGGGCGAATGCAGATCCGGATGAACTAGCGACTGTTTTGTCACTGATCGATCTCAAACGGACTGCCGTGAATATCATTTCTAAATCTGGCGACACCATCGAGCCCATGGCAACTTTTTTGATTTTACGCGACATGTTGAAGCGGAAAGTGGGTAAGACCTTTGCGCGGCAAATCGTGGCAACAACAGACGCTTCCTCGGGTACGCTCCACGAGTGGGCCGAGAAGGAGGGGTATGAACGATTGGCCGTTCCGCCGAATGTTGGCGGGCGATTCTCAGTCTTATCAGATGTTGGGTTGTTTCCAGCGGCCTGGGCAGGAGTACGAATTGATGACTTGCTATCTGGCGCCGCTTCGCAGGTAAAAATTTTTGAAAAAAATGTTTCTGAACAGTTATTTGCACGATACGCTCTGTCTCTGGCGAATGCTTATTTAAAGCGCAACCGTCGAATGTTCGTCTTTATGCCCTATGTTTCGCG
>CAYPSC010000184.1:0-1966 GCA_964413385.1 uncultured Gammaproteobacteria bacterium
CCATTGATATATTCCCTAGATACTCTTGGGAAAAGCCGATTGGTAACATACGAAAAAAGTGGAATGTTTTGGTCGAGGCGACAAAAAATTCCCTTCGCAAGGAGGCGCCAGATATCGTCCTCGTAAATGGGACCTATTTCGCTCCTTGGATTTTGGCCAAAGCGGCTGAAGAACTGGGTATTCCTGTTGTATTGCGTTATGCGGGTGTGCTCAAGAGAGAGACGGCGCACAAAAGCTTCTTTATTCGTAGGCGGTTGTTGGTGCATGAACGATGGATCGCCTCTATGGCAGATGCGGTCATTTTTCCTTCGGCTCTTTGCAGGAGAGTTGTACAGGAAGAAGTGGTCAGTGGACGTCTAAGTGACGAGGTCGTTATTCCAAATCCAGTGACGTCGGTAGGGAAACTTAATCGCAAACAGGGAGCACGCTATACCATTGCTGCGATCGGACGATGGACGCCTATTAAAAATTTTCAGGCGTTTGTACAGCTCCACAAGGCACTCCGTAAAGAACGCTGGCCGCATCAGGCAGTCATGGTCACTTCCTACCATGATAAGAAATTTGGGATCCCTGAGACGATCGAGCGTCTTGATCCCATGAGCCAGGATGACCTGAAGATGTTTTATCGGAAGATTGATCTTCTCGTTGTTCCTTCCTTATTCGAAACGTTTTGCAATGTGGCGGCAGAGGCGCTTGTGCATGGCGCTTCAGTCCTCGTTTCAGAACAGGTAGGGTTTTCAGAGATATTGCGAGAAGCTGGTTTAGAGCGGATGGTCATTCCCTCATTTGATGATTCAAATTTCGTTGCGGAGGCGATACGAAAGATCAAAAAAGAACCGTTGACGGCAGGTGAACGAAAGAAGGTGGCGCTGCTTCTCGACCCGAGTCGGGTGCATGATCGAATACTGCGCTCGCTGCAAAGAGTACTTTTCGTAAGGCGGAACGGCAAGGAAACGGATTAATCTTATGAAGTTTGAGCTTTCTACCATCCTACAAAAGGTCGTCAGGCTATCCGCTTTCCTTCTTCTTGATCGCCTCTAACAGCGTTATCTGGTTTATATACGGTGTCCATCGCCGTGCTCCGCCTCTCATTATCTCGTCGGCATTTAACCATCGCCTCTATGGGGATTTTTCTCATGATTCTTTTGAAGAGTTGATGCTACCTTGCTCCTTTGCTTGGGTTATCCCTTCAAGGCTTGAGCCGTGAGGGCGATAAAGAAGATGCCAGCGCCGTTCAGAAAGAAGGTCAGAAGCAGGAAGAAGCGATGATTGATCTTCGAAGTGCCAAGCATAGCGAGGCCGATCTCATCTGGCAGGGGCGAGGCGATGACGAGAGCGCCTACAAGGGGTATTATCCAACGTACAACGGGTATCTGTAGAAAAGCGTGGATACGTTCACGGCGACCTTTTTTAAGAAAAAGATAACGGATGTCTAAGGCGATGCGATCACGAATGAGGCGAAAAATGACATAGTCACCGAGCATAGCGCCTAACCCGCCAATAAGCGCCATCTCAAGGGGAGAGCGTGTGCCCGCGATTTCGATCAAAATGCCCGTGGCTGGGGCGACCGTAAATAATGATGTGAAAAGTAGCCCTGCAATAAAGACGGCGATAATGCCTCCCTCGCTCCGCGTCTCAAACGTTTCATGGATGAACCCACTCTTTACCGCCCAGACAGCGAGGAGGATGCTTAAGATGATCAGGAGCACGTCCAGGAAGATATGTCGCTTAGCTCGATTCATGTTTGTGATTTTAACATGGAGGGCAATGTGGACGGTATAGATATGTCGCGATTCCACATCGGTCTTTGTCGTCTAGTAATACTGCGGGGTCTGGGAGATCGCCAGCTCCCATTCCTTCCAATTCATGGTTCTGAACTCATTCAAGATGTGGAGCCACAAAACGACGCGGGGTATCATCTGGTGTTCTCACAAAATATCGCAGAAGAGTGTTGAAACAAAGCGTG
>CAYPSC010000185.1:0-1931 GCA_964413385.1 uncultured Gammaproteobacteria bacterium
TAGGGGAATCGAACCCCTATTTTCCCCGTGAGAGGGGGATGTCCTGAGCCATTAAACGAAGAGGCCGTATGCTTGTATTATTTTATCCAACCATCATATTGCCGCACGAGAAGCTTTTCTGCTTGTGTTGGATCTGCCATGAGTTCTTTGGTCACTCGCTCCATGCGGACGCCCGTGACTTTCCCCCAGTTCGGACTCGACGGCGTCGGACCTTCTGAGGCTTTAGCAAGGATCACATCGCCGGGTCTAATCCAATCTTGTAAGAAGCGTCCAGTTTCTGGCGTGTCATCGAAAATTTTTACATGTTCGTCACTCATGCCGGCGGCACGCGCGCCATCCGCCATCGCGTGCGCGAGTGTACCACAGCAAATCAGTAAGTCAAGCTTCAACCTCGCTGCCTCTACGCCGACTTGGTAGTGAAGTTGTTTTGATTGTTCGCCGAGTTCTCGCATTTCGCCCAAACATGCTACCCGTCGTTGGTGAGACTCCAAGTTCACGCTCGCTAGATCACGTAGGGCACTGAAGACGGCAACGGGGGAGGCGTTGTACGAGTCATCAAAAAGGATGGTGTGCCTAATGCCGGGAATGATGCGTGTGCGTCCCGGTAATCCGGAAAAAGATTGCGTCAGCGTATCGATAAAACCCAATCCCGTATCAAAGATAGCTGCCACAGTCATGGCCGCGCAAAGCGCGTAAGCGATCGAACGTCCAAAGATACCTGGAAGGAAAAATTTGCGTAATCGGTTAAAGCTCTCAAGAGTGATTTCTAGGCCAACGGGGGCCTGTCCATATTCCGAAGCTTCTGTCCTAATATGAGTCGAAACAAGCCTCACGTCAGATGCGTCTGATTCTCCAAATAAGTACACCCGTGCCGGACTCACATGGCGCATAGCGAATACGCGCGCATCATCCGCATTTAAAATGACAACGCCGTTTGGTTTTGTGGCTTTGACTAACGTGGCTTTTTCTTCCGCAACAGCGTCGATCGATGAATAATTGGCTGTATGGACCGGGGCCATCGCACTATCTTCCGGTGTGACCGCGGTAATAACAGTCACGTCTGGCGGCGCGATCTTCGTCAATTTTGCCAGATCTCCCGGATGATCTGCGCCCATTTCAAGGACGAATGTTTTTATACCCGTTTGTTTGAGTCCAAAACCATACACAAAGGATCGCCACAAAACAGACAACCAGCGCAAAGGAGAAGAGCCGGGATATTCCTGTATGCCAAAGATGGTAAAAGGAACGCCTAATTCATTATTAAAATTTTTATAGGAAACACGTACGCGTTCATTGGGATCCTGGGCACTCAGCGCATATCCAATAGCATTGCGCGTGGATGATTTGCCGACAGAGCCGGTGATCGCAATGATGGTCGGCTGTTCGCGCCGAATCGTTCTCGCGGCGCAAGAACCTAACCAGTCTTCCAGAAGACGGTGTACAGACATAGATAAAAAGATCCTAACGCAGCCTCAAAAATGCGGCAATAGGGCAAAGATGTTAATGAACATTCAAGGATGAGGCAAAGAGAACTTTTTCAAAATACAATATTCACTCCCGTTTGGCGTGAGGGTGCTTTCCACGAGGTCGAATGCTTTTATCTCAAACTTTAATCTATCAAACGCCATTTTTAAAAAGACAGGAATCTTAGCGACTTCACGTACGCGTCCAAGCGTAATGTGTGGTTGAAAAGGCTTGAGGTCAATGGGTAAACTGCAGCTGGTTATGATTTTTTTTGTCTGTACCTGCAGATCCTGGAGCTTAGGATGTGAAGATACGCGCACCTGCAAAATTTTGGGATTGATGTTATGTGGGAAAGCGGAGATAGCTTGAAGTTCTAAGAGAAATGGCGTGGGATAGTTCGCCTCTGTCAAATGCTCTGTGAGTTGTCTTGTTTGTTCTATGCTTGCATCACCAATGAAGTGCAAAGT
>CAYPSC010000186.1:0-1909 GCA_964413385.1 uncultured Gammaproteobacteria bacterium
TAACGGTTAGGACAGCGGCTTTTCAAGCCGTTAACAGGGGTTCGATTCCCCTAGGAGCTACCAAAATCAAGACCACCCGACCAAGGTGGTTTTGATTTTGGTGAATTTTTAAAATAGCAGAAACCGCACCCCGAGGGAGCGAATCTTGTCGTATGACAGGATGCGGCTCTGCGGATGCGGTTCAGTTGGTTATTTGCACTGTTGATTGGATCATGTGGTTTCCGACGATCGGTACCGACGGACTCGCGGAACCCTGGCCCTGGCCCGGGCATGCACCGTCGGCAAAGCACACGGTATCCTCGGCGAAGAGGAAGCCCTCGGCCGAGTCACCGGCGACCAGCCGATAGACGTTGCCGATGAATTCAAAGGGCGCATCTTCCTCGGAAGATGTATCGACTGCTAGGACCACCTTCAACGTGCCATTGACGGGTATCGTAAAGGCGTCAGCAGCGTACATCGCGAGTACGTTGCCGAGGGGCGACACATCGGGCAGCTCAAGGGGACCGGCGAGGATGCTCCGATTCGCCGCATCCATGTAGCGCATGTTCCGGAAGTAGGAACGCCCACGAGACCCCTTAACGTAGGCGCTGTCTCCGGAGAGGCTGAGGATCCCGAGCGGAGTGGCCGAAACCATCACCGGGCGTCCGACAGCCTGGAGTTCGAACTCAACAGCGTCGAACGACGCCCCCGCCTTGATTTCCTTGCCGATGATGTTGGATGGAGATGGGGTGATCTTCAGGTAGGCGAACCCCGCCTGATCTTCACCGCAACCCACGACTGCGGCGGCCAGAAGTGCAACAGTGAGGTACGAATGGATTCGCATGATCCCTCCGGTGTGGTGGTACGAGTTTGGCTCTAGATGACCGGCCTGGTCATCCGCCAAACTGATAAGAATAAAATACCATGAAAATAACTTTTGTCAATATTGGCTCACGCGTTTTTCTTAATCCTCAGAAGCTTTTATCGTTGTCGTCCGGTTGAGCTTGATCGTCTCTGGCCTCAAGTCAGATAGCGGTATCACAGCCTCCTCATATGTCCACGGCATAGCCAATGTAGCCGTTTGTTCAGCCGAAGAAATGAGAAATCGAAAGGGAGGATAAAAACCAGATCCCAACATCTCGTTCGGCTGACAAGTGACTATTCGCGGTGCAGGAAACGGGATCTGAACATCATTTACCTTCAAACCTGTCACGCGAACCGTTCTTAACGGCGCAGTCACATTGGACTCACATCCCCCTGGTGGATCCAATGCAATACTTAAGCGCTTATCTTTTGTTTCAACCGTGGCGAGCCGCCCATTCTCTAATTTTAATGAATACACCAAGTCACCCGTCTTTTGGTCAAAGTAGTCTTTTACATCGAAATCTATTCCTTCCCAACCCCCTGTCCACAACACTGGAAAATACTCAGAAGGATCGTTGTGGCTCACTGTCGGACCATAAGGTACGCCGAATGTCTGCGTTTTCGCCAGGCGTGCTATTCCTTTTTCTGTATCAATCACCCAGGACTGATCCTCGTTTTTCCATTCCTCATCTTGATATGACTTCTTTACCCAGACCCAATAAAGATGATCGCTTAACTTATTCCAGGCCAAGGCAGCGTCGGGATCGGGCAAAAGTTGGAGTGCTTGTGTGAGCAGGCCCTTCTCTGGAGCAACGTTCTTCCGTGAAAACCAAAGATCAATATTCAATGCTACACTACATACAAGCACAACGATCAGGAGCGCAACGATAAAACGTCGTACATGATGCACCATAAATATTAATATAATACCCCCCACTTTTAGGCCGTCAACAGGATTGACAGGAGTCTAATTTTAGGCTACTTTTATCTTTCAAAGCTCATTGCTATTAACCATCCTCCCTCTCTCGGGATCTAAAAGGAGAATCACGATGAAACGCGATCGCTT
>CAYPSC010000187.1:0-1883 GCA_964413385.1 uncultured Gammaproteobacteria bacterium
GGATGGAAAGATGGGTGGATTCGTCTTGGTGTGTGGCATTGGATTTTGCTGGCTTGGGCCATTATCAGTCTGATAGCCGTCTTTGTGGCCCCAAACCATTATGTGGGTTTTGGGTTGTGGCGTGCATACGTGCTGGAGCCGTTGTTGATTTTGTTGGTCATTATGGATCAAGTGCGCGATAAAAATGATATTGGACGATTGATGCAGTCGCTTTTTGTGGTTACCTACATCTTGGCGCTGTGGGCTATCGTTCAATTTGTGACTGGAAAAGGGATCCCGCACCCATGGGATGTTTCCATTGCTGACGGGCGGCGAGCAACCGGTCCCTTCCCATTTCCAAATGCTTTGTCTTTGTGGTTGGCGCCAGTGGGAGCATTGGCGTTTATCAGCTGGCTGTCTAGCTTCCCCTCCTTACGAGGGAGGGCGGAAACCGTCTCGTTACCTGCTGTCCGTCGATGGGAAATGTTATCTGCCTGGCTTTCTTCATTGGTCGGAATTGCATTAGCTAAGAGCGATGGAGGATTTATTGCCTTTGCGGTTGTCGCGGTGCTGGCGTTGGTGAGTGTAAAGAAAACACGTTGGTACACGCTTGGAGTCGTTGTGTTTGCGGTGGTTGTCGTCGCTCTTCTGCCTGGCCTGTGCCATGAAATTTGGCAGACGATCACGTTCCAAAAGTGGTCTGGTCAAGTTCGATTATTCATGTGGCGCGAAACATGGCAGATGCTGAAAGATTATTGGTTTTGGGGAGTTGGGTTCGGGGCGTATCCCACGGTGTTCGCGGCTTATCATCATGTTAAAGGGATCGAGATTTTTCAGTATCCGCATAACATTTTATTTAACTTTTGGAGCGAGACAGGGCTGCTTGGCGTCGCTTCTTTTGCAACCATCCTGTTTGGGTGGATGGTGATGGGGTGGAAAAAGGGGAAGGTGATGTTGGAACGTATGCTCCTTGCTGCACCAGTAATAGTTTTATTGATTCACGGCCTCGTTGATGTGCCGTATTTTAAAAATGATTTAGCGATTATTTTTTGGCTTTTGTGGGCGGTGACTGTGGGTTCGGAGGGACTTAGACCTTTTCTAGTTTCCTCCTCAAGAGGAGAGGATCGTATGTGACATGAAATGAAGAACCGATAAGTATCGAAAGGCGCGTGGTGGATATTTACGTTCGGCGTTTGGTAAAGGGTTGTTTCTAAAAAAAAGAGAAGTAAAAACCCGAGAACCACAGGCGTTCTCGGGTCGAGGTTCGTCTTATATCACATCTGCTGCCCTGGTTGTAGGAGGAGGATGAGCAGATCTCGCACGGCGTAGAACTCGGGGTTGATCAGGTACTTGATTGAGTCTGCAAGTCTTAGGAAGAGCCAGATGCTAAAGCAGAAGCTGAGGAAGAATGCGATGCCTTGCCCAACTACGCGCGTGATCTAGTAATCGCTCACATAGCCTTTTCGTTCTTCCTGGCTATCCTTTTCGGCTAGGGCTCCCCAGATCCTCCGCCAGACGAAGAAGGCTACGATGGATAGAACGACCATGCCAAAGGGGGCGATGAGGTCCCCGACTGCCTTGGCGTACTGCTGACGGATCATGATGTGCCAGACTTGAGGAGCCACCTTTTGGAGAGTCTCGGACACAGACGTCACGAGTCCCTTGATCATGTCGAGTGCTTTGTCAGCTACCTCAGCGGCAGTCTTCTTTACTTCTGGCGACTGCTCTTGTTTCTCTGTTGGCGGAGTGGCTGCCTTTGGATCGGTCGTCTGGATGCCGAACGCCTTCCTGAGTTGCTGCAGTTCTCGCATTGTTTTTTGGACATCTTCTGTCGATAGCGCCTGCGGTTGATCGGCGGGTGGGTTGTCAGCGGCTGCGAATGAGAACGGGATACTGGAGGCAAT
>CAYPSC010000188.1:0-1881 GCA_964413385.1 uncultured Gammaproteobacteria bacterium
GACACTGATGGATCAGCAGTCAGAGGGAGAGGTAAGGCGCATTCGCGTGATCGTCTACGCATTTCACGTTTAAGCCAGGAAGAGATTTTATCTGACTTGGACGACTATACAGTCGACGAGGTGTTGGTATGCGCTACGGAATCTTTTACAAAACCAACAGAGTTTAAAGGGCCGACGGATATGGATAAGGTGGATTGGAGCGATCCAGAGGCTGGAGCTGAGGCGTTTGAATTAGCGCAAGGAAATGAAGCGACTATTGGACGCATCCATGCATTGAGAAGTCTCTTAGCAGACTTATTCAATATCGAAGAATTTGCCCATCGGAAGGTGGAGGAACTAAGCGGTGGAGAAAGGACAAAATTGTCCTTGTGCATGCTTCTCATGAGCGAGCCTGATATTTTGTTATTAGACGAGCCAACCAATCACCTGGATCTTGAGAGCCTCACCAAGCTCTCGGGACTCTTAGAGCATTATGCAAAAAAGGGAGTCTTTGTTTTGAGTGCGAGTCATGTACCCGCGTTTTTGGCCGAAGCGGGCAAAGATGGGGTTGTTGAGGTTCGTGTGGAGCCTGAGAAGCGCGTGGTGGTGAGTTCATCCTCTTCCTATCCATCTTACATCCGTGACCGTTCACGGGGTGAGTCTTCTATTGTAAAAGGGCGGATTGAGTGGAAGGGTACATCTGAAACAAAGCCACCATCTATGATCGTGACATCCCCTCATGACCATATCAGTATTCCCCATTCGCCATTAACAGATGTGCGTATCCCTCCTCTTTCTCCTGGTGCAGTTTGGGTGCTTAATGGAGGCAATGGCACGGGAAAAACTCGTCTTATGGAGGCGATGGTGGACCGGCGAAGTCGTTTTTTTGAGCGCGGAAGGAATGCTCGTATTGCCTGTCTCCCTCAATTCTGGCCAGAGAAGGTTGCGCGAGGGACGGTTGGAGAACTGTATACATGGATACGGGAGTCTATCGACGAAGAGAATATCGTCTCTACGCCAAATCGGTTTATTGATTTTCTTCGACAGATGAGCTTCCAGAGTCATACCCGTGGGAAGACGCTTGGCGAAGCCTTTTTGCGTCTACCGTTATCCAGTTTTTCTGGCGGGGAACAGCGTTTGCTTTGGTTTATTGCTGTCAGTTCCTTACAGACACGAATAGACGCTCTCTTCCTTGATGAACCAACAAATCATATGGATGATAAAATTCAAGCTGTGGTGGCAAGAGCGATTCAGGATTTTCCGGGTGCTGTTGTTTTTTCTACGCATGATCTTAACCTGTTAGAAGGTATCTCAAAGGAAGTAGGCACAGGAAAAGGAGGAACGGTGGCGGCAATAAACATTGTCCTTGAGAAAAGAGGTGGGAAAACGACAGTAAGGGAGCACGCAGAAGATCCTGTAAAATATTGGAAAGCTCGGATGGCGGCGGCAAGAAAGGCTGGAGCACGTGTAGGAAGACGAATGTAGCTTCAACCACAAAACATCCATGGGGCCACGTGGATGTTTTGTTTTTTCTTTAGACGGTTTCTTCTTGAGACACGAAGATGCCGCCAATCAAAGCTGAAACGCCGACGACAATCCCGGTGATAACATTGTTCCAGAGAGCAATTGGTGCAGTGGAAAATCCCAAAGCAAATGGGGAGATGATGAGCCACAGGCCTAACGCGAACGTGATCCAGCTCGGCCACGAGCGCCGATAGCCCTCACCGGTAGCCGAAGTGAGAGAAAGAACAATAATAGCGAGAGCGACGATTAAGTTGTTTGCAGCGGCACCGCTGACGGTTGAGAAGCCGAGAACGGCCGGAGAGATGAACAACCAAATACTCGCGAGAATATCTAATCCGCTCAGCGTTTTGACAGTAAGACGAGCTTGTTGGAGTGCGA
>CAYPSC010000189.1:0-1869 GCA_964413385.1 uncultured Gammaproteobacteria bacterium
CAAGTGGTGCAAATCGGTTTGCGCACACCGTTTGGGCGCGTCTTTTTGGGAAATGAATGGCTACCGCCGTCTTTATATGATTTGTGGATGGGGATGGGGTTTTTGTTTATTTTGGGTGTGTTGATTGGGTTGTTGTTATGGCGTGTACATCAACGTGATTTGGATTATCGCTTGGCTCGTTGGTCGATTGCGTTTGCCTTTCCGGTGGCTGTTCTTTTTGCGCTGACGTTAAAGAGCTTCCGTGTGATTGAATACACTATTCCTATATTTATCTTTTGGTTTGCTTGTCTTGCTTCCATGGTCGACGTCGCGCGCGTTCGTTCGTTCTTAAAACGCTTATCGTCACGATTGGTTATTGGAGGAGCGGGTATCGTTGCTAGTGGTTTTGTGGTTTTTGGATTGGTGAACGCATGGTTGCTGATGCATCGATCTGAACGGATGTTTGATGAGTTTACTGCGGCAATGCATGCTATCTCTATTCGAGCGCAGCCGGGCGATCGCGTTTTTCATTCTAACTGGGATCAGTTTCCGCAACTTTGGGTTTTGGATGATCGGCTCAAATATATTGCCGGACTTGATCCTACGTTTCTGCTTGAGGCCCACCCGGCGTTATCTGATGCGTATCGCGATGTCACGCTTGGACGCCGGAAGGATGTCTATGCCGTCATTCGTGATCAGTTTCATGCGCGATTTGTGTTTATTGAGTATCGTCAAAGTCAGGCTTTTGATCAGTCCGTGGCGCGTGATAACCATTTCCATCTTTTATACGAGGATGCTAAGACGCATATCTACGAGACGTTATGAGCAAAATCTTGATTACGGTTCCTACATGGAACGAGTCGTTGATCATCGCGTCTAATTTGCGCGTGTTGTATCAAGCATGCACTCGGCTTTTTAACCAACACGAATGGATGATTGAAGTGTCTGATAACGGCTCTACGGATGATACGGTCTCTCATGTTTGTCGTTTGATGGCGGAATTTCCTTCCTTGACCGTACAAGAGCGTGTGCGACGCGGAAAAGGGGGAGCAATCCAGGCTTCCTGGGTATCGCGGCGCAATGCTTTTGATGTGTTTATCTTTTTGGACGCGGACCTTGCGGCTGATGTTGAGCAGCTATCAGCATTAGCTGAGCCCATTCTCAATGGAACATCGGATATTGTGTGCGGCGTGCGTGATCATGCAGAGAGCCTGGTTGAGCGCTCATGGTATCGACGATTTTTTTCTTGGCTCTATCGTCAATGGCAAAAGCAGCTGCTATCTCTCCAGGTTGGAGACGTGCAGTGCGGATTTAAGGCCGTTTCTTCAAAGGTGGTGCGCGATGTGGTGATTGGGATCGAGGAACAGCGCTGGCTGTTTGATACGGAGTTATTGGTATTCAGCGCTTACCACGGTTTTCGCATTCAACAGTTACCGGTTCGGTGGGTAGAGCGGCGGGCCTGTGAACGGCGTAGTTCTTTGCATGTATGGAGGGATGGATGGGAATTTGTCTTTGGCGCACTCCGTATTCATCGGCGAGTGAAAAAGTTATCCACCGTCCAACATTGACGCCGTTTATTGGTATGATAAAAAAATCGTCATGTCGTTCAGGGTCGCAGCGAATGTCTCTTTCCACTCCGATGGTGGGATGACGCTTTGTCTGCGGTTTTTTGTTGCTCCATCACTCGCGTGAGAAAGGTGTTTACACTTTTGTCCCGCGAGTGATGGAGGAAAAGCCACCATCAGCTTTGTTCGCCGCCTCCATGCTTGGCGGTGAATGACATAAAAATCCGCGTTTGCGGGTTTTTATGTAGCTAATGGGTTCAATCTCGCGCATACCTTTGTTGCTGCTCCGGTGCTTACTCAACGTAGGTTTCGCTACGTTTCGTTT
>CAYPSC010000190.1:0-1865 GCA_964413385.1 uncultured Gammaproteobacteria bacterium
AGGATCGGGATTTTTTATGCGGTGATCAAATTTTCTGGTAATTTCATCCATAAAATGAAGCTTTTAGGGGTTAATTTAACGCTATACCCTATATAGCCGATTATAACGGATTATAGCCGTAAACACAAGTCAAGCAGGATGTGGAAAAAACTGGGCCCAAGCAGCCAGGCCCTGCAAATAAGCCATTTTCCTGTTAAAATAGCTCAACAACTGAATAAGACCTAAACCCGGCAGGGCATGGTCGCAAAGCCATCCAAGAAAAGTCCTCGCAAAGGAGTTTTTCTGCATGGCGCAGGGAAATGGCTTTGCGAGGTTTTGTTTATTCATGCAGCCAAAACCAAAACTGGTTCTTTAGGTTCTCACTCAGTTGATGAGTATTCGCATGAGAGAGCACACCCAAATAAGATTGCAGCGACTGGGAAAGAGCGTCCTCGCTGATCGCTCCGGCCCGGTATTGGGAAATTCGTATTCTCAATTTGCGGAATACTCGACGCCTTGTTTTGGGGCGCATCAGCCGATGGTAAGGCAAGGCCACATAACCGAGAAAATCAATGCCTTGGTGACAAGGGCGAATAGATATTTTCTTGGGGTGGAGTCTCAGCTTCAGATGGTCACCGAGAAATTGCTGTATAGGATCAAGCAAATTCGTCAGCTCTTTTTTATCGGTGGAGACAATCACGAAGTCATCTGTGTAGCGGGCATAGTGTTTGATTCGCAATTGTTGTTTGACGAACTGATCAAATTCATTCATGTACACGTTGGCAAAGAGCTGGGAAGTGAGATTGCCAATCGGCACACCTTGGCGGTCGAACAAGGTAGTCCGTCCGGTCGAAAAGCTTTCAATAATTCTTTCCATCAGCCACATGGTGTCCATGTCGGCTATTTTTTTACGAAGAATGGCCAGAAGGGTTTGGTGATCAACCGAATCAAAAAACTTTTGCACATCGCACTTCAGGACAAAACACGGCCGAGTGAAATTCCTGCTCTCAGCCCTAATCATTTGTTCCAATGCCAGAACTCCTTTATGCGATCCCTTACCAACCCGACAAGAAAAGGAAGTGGGAATAAAAGTCTTGTCAAAAAGCGGGTTCAAAATACGGAATACCGCATGATGCAAAACCCGATCCCGGGCCGTGGCCTTATGGATGTGTCGCACCTTAGGGTCACGAATATAGAAGCCAAAATACGGCTTGTGAGCGTACTTTTTCGAGACCAACTCTCGATGAAGTGCAAAAAGATTTTGCTCCACATTAAATTCAAGTTCCTGGACATCTTCTTTGTGCCGCTTATCAGCTCGAAATTCTTCCCATGCCGTGAATAGGTTTTCTAGCGAGATGATTTGTTGAAATAGATTCTTATAAACCTTCATAACTATGAACGAATTCGATATACCAATCTTCAAAAAGTCTTACGACTTGTACAAAAACTTCAATCAGTATCGGAAACTCGTACCCAAACAAGATCGCTTTACGGTCTTTGAAAGATGCGAGTGCGCGATACTGGATGTTCTGGAAGCAATCATGCAGGCGAGTGGAGAGCATCGGGAGAAAAAACTTCCAACACTTGAACGTGCTAGTCTCAAACTCAATATGCTCCGCATGTTTATTCGACTGATGAAGGATGTGAAAACCATAGACAATAAGAAGTACATTGCGCTTGAAGCACCAATAGATGAGATCGGTCGAATGTTGGGCGGGTGGATACGCTCAATCAAAGCCGAATAAACGAAAGGGTATCCAAATTGGATACCCTTTCTGTCTTGGAGAGACTTCGACACGAAGCCCGACGCGGAACCGTAGTTGTCGTTGGCATTGTCGACCCAGTTAGCGTCGAACTTGACCTGGCCGTCGTTGAAGTTGAAGTAC
>CAYPSC010000191.1:0-1760 GCA_964413385.1 uncultured Gammaproteobacteria bacterium
ACGACCGATCAATATGCGAATGGTGATATCAATGATGACTCTGAAAAGGATTTGGCCTCGATGGTTCAAAGTGGGGAACGGGCCCGAGAGATGTTGGCTTTGATCGACCCTGTGTTGGCGAAGGGTTTTGCTTTGCGTCAACTATGCGCCGTGGTTTCTTTCTTTGAATTCTCATTGATCGATCGCTATTTGACTTCAAAGGGAATGGTTGATGGTTTGAGGACATTTTTACAGGAGATCGAACAGGAGCTCGTTGCTTTAAAAACGCCCGAGATAGCATTTGCATTTGAAATGATTCATGAAGCTCTTGCGAGATATGAAGGCGCCCGAAATGTCGAACAATGGAAGAAAGAGCTGGCAAAACCGTTTTCGCGTATTCCTTGGAAACCAAGGAACCAATTTGAGACCCAATGGGAGCATGCTTTGAATGGTTTGCATCAGGTGGCGTCTGATTTTTTTGAGGATCTAGATAAAAGACATAAAAAATAAAATTGTATTAATTCATTTGGCAGAAAGAAAAGAATGCGATAGGCTTTGGTTCGTTCTTTTTTTACTAGAATCTACCGAAAGGAGGGCCTGCGATGGAAACTCTGAACATCACGGCTGGATCAAATGATCCGCGTGAACGCATTCCAAGTAACCTTTCGATTAGGGTCTTTGTTCTGGATGGAGTGTGCCTTCGTTCTCCAGAAGGCTTCATCCAGGGGATTAAGTTCCCCGTTGGTGATCCGCGGCGGGAAGAGGCTTTCGCTGCTGCCGGGCTCAGAGCGAAGGCGTACGGTAAGCAGGCGGAGCGTCGGTTTGTTTGGTGGAATGGCAAGCGGATCGATTACGGTTCACCGGAACATCGTGCGCTCATCGAACGTGCGATCACTGAGAGCTTCGTACAGAACCCGTATGCGTATGCCATCTTGCAATCCACGCGTGGGATGGTGCTCACGCATGATACGGGAGAGCCTGATCCGCCGAATTCGTCCCTTCCGCGCGAGGAGTTTTGCCGCATTCTGACCGCGCTGCGTGATCGTAATGACCTGCAGTCGCCCGCGATTTCGGCTCGGTTGCTGCTGGGGGGTCTGGCACCATCTTTCCTCCGATGAAAGTGAAGTTGCTCTCTGTTTTCTTCGACCGCGGATGCTGATCAGTATCTGCGGTTTTCGTTTCCCAGATGTTATGAGATCTGTTCCGTCACTTCTAAAATTGCGGTTTTGAGATAGCGCCCTTCTGGAAAGGCAAGACGCTCAGCATGATCAATGGGTTGAATGATCCAATCAAGGAGGCGAACATCGCGCTTGGCGTGACCGGCGGCAATACGTAACATCGAGCGAAAAGCTTCTGGATCCAGGCGCCCTGAACAGGAGCTAGTCACAAGGATGCCACCTGGCTCTAAGTGTTTTAAACAGGACGCATTGAGATCGGTATAGGCTTTGAGCGCTTGCTTTAAGTGACGCTCGGTTTTTGCAAAAGCGGGTGGATCGCAAATAATGAGATCGTATGGTCCGGTTGGGAGATTTTTTTCCTGCATGAGCTCCATAACATCAGCCTCCAAAAATTGGCAATGCGATTCATCTTCTGGATCAAACTCATTTTTCTGAAAATTTTTTTGTGCAAGTTCAAGCGCAGCGCGGGAGACATCAACGGTATTTACGAATGATGCCCCGCCTTTCATAGCGTGGAGACTAAAGGCACCAGTATAACCGAATAAATTTAAGACGCGCTTGTTTTTTGCGAGACGTCCAACGGCTAGACGCGCCTCACGTTGA
>CAYPSC010000192.1:0-1738 GCA_964413385.1 uncultured Gammaproteobacteria bacterium
ATCGATATTTAGCCAGATTATTGTGAATTTAGTAGCCAATGCGATAGATGCGTATGCAAATGATGTCAAAAGCGGCGATCGGAAGGTTCGTATCGCGCTCTATAGCGATCTCAGCAAGATTAATCTGACAATTCAAGATTGGGGTGTAGGCATACCGCACGCATTGCAGGCAAAAATTTTCGAACCATTTTTTACCACCAAAGATTTTTCACATGGTACAGGCCTCGGTCTTTCTCTGACCAAGAGAATTATTGAGAAAGATTTTTCAGGCGCTATCACAGTGGAAAGCATAGAGGGTGTCCACACTATTTTTCACATTACTTTTCCTCTTAATACTTATGTCGACTCATCTTCAAACAACTTCTCATCTTCATCTCCTCAAACAATACCAACAGATTGATGGATCTTTCTTAGATGCGGCGCACACATCGTCGCCTTTAGTAACGGCGCTTATACTGGACGCTCTTTCCGCTCTGCCAAGCCAGCCGGTTTTAAGTGAAATTACTAAAAATGCAGCCAACTATTTATTATCAATCAAAGATAAAAACGGTGTTTTTTTACTTCCCCTTGGAACGGTATGTATAGTTTTGGCGGCGCTTTCAAAATATAATCGCAATCTGATTGATGGTAGTGTGCTCGCATACCTATTACAAACACTGGCAAGTCGCGAAGTGGCTGAAGGTGGCCCATATTTTACACTGGCAAATGGAGATTCTGTATATAGACAAGATAATCCGGTCGTCGATTTTGGTGTCAACGTGGCAGTGGCGTATTTTTTGAATCTGCACGGCGTACAACTTCCACCGCTACGAGAGTTTGTGGAGCGGGCTCAAACATCTCAGGAATGTACCTCACAAGAACTTGACGCGCCGCTGGTTGAGCGCCTCATGTCAAAACTGTTTCCAAAGCTGTCTTCTCCATATATCAACCTGTCTACGCAAGCGCGTGTTACTAGGTTGCCGACCGTTCAACTCGCATGGCAGCTTGAAGATGCGGCAGGCGGGTTGGTATTGTCGATTGAGCCTGTGGTTAAAAATGAAACTGAAGAAAATATATTTGCACTGATTAGACGCCAGGCTCGCGAGCGTTTTTCTGTTTTGTCGTTTGAATTACAGCAGCTCGCTTTACAGCAAATGGAAAAGAGCATAGTTGGTAATTCAAATAAACAAATGTCTTTGATGCCGCTATACTTGCGAGAAGCTCTGGGCAGAAAGGGGCGTGTATTTTCCGATAGCTATATTGCCGAGTTGGGATTTGTGAATATTTTGTTTTGGACAGCCTTTGTTATCTATGATGATTTTTGGGATAGGGATGAGGCAGCATTACCGCATATTTTGCCTACAGCTAATGTTTATACTCGTGAATTCATTACATTTTTTACTGATGTGCTGGCGCCATCCGCAGGGTTGAAAACGTTTTTTCATTCGCTCATGGATAAGCTAGACGCTGCCAACACGTGGGAAACACTGCACTGCCGCACGCCAGTAGAAAGAAATTCTTTTAAGGTCCCATTTCATTTGCCAGAATTTCAGGACTATGAGAAAAAATTTGAACCGGCTTCCGCGCATGTTCTTGGCTCGGTGGTTTTGTTTTATCAGCTAGGCTTTCCGATTGATTCTTGGGAGACCAAAACGCTAGTCAGTTATTTTAGAAACTATTTGATTCCGATGCAGATCAACGACGACCTGCATGATTGGCAGGAGGATATGCGTCGCGGGCATCTCAGTACTGTTGTTGC
>CAYPSC010000193.1:0-1734 GCA_964413385.1 uncultured Gammaproteobacteria bacterium
GGTGCATACATCGTTATGGGATCTAAGCTTCTGCGCTCTGATATAAACCTAGCATATCCGTCGGCAGAGATTGCCGTGATGGGTGCCGAGGGCGCCGTTAATATTATTTTCCGCGAAGAAATTAAAAAAGCGGCCGATCCAGCAAAAGAGCGCGAGCGTTTAATTGCTGATTATGAGGAAAAATTTGGAAATCCATATGTTTCTGCAGAGCTTGGGTACACAGATGAAATCATTGAACCTGCGATGACCCGTAAACGCGTCATCGATAGCCTAGAGATGCTTAAACATAAACGCGATATTATTCCTCCGAAGAAACACGGAAACATTCCTCTTTAAAAAAAGGAAAAGGTATGAAGATCCCTTTTAAGAAAATTCTAGTTGCAAACCGTGGGGAAATCGCAATTCGTATTACTCGCGCCTGTCGTGAGCTGCAAATTGCAAGTGTCGCTGTGTTTAGCGATGCCGATCGTGACAGTCTTCACGTTTTTTTAGCTGATCAGGCCTTCAATATTGGAGCGGCCCCAAGTAAAGACTCATATTTACGCTGGGACCGAATTATTCAGGTCGCAAAAGATACAGGTGCTGATGCAATTCACCCTGGTTATGGTTTTCTATCGGAAAACGTAAACTTTGCGCGGGCCTGCAATGAGGCCGGAATTGTTTTTATTGGGCCAACGCCAGAAAATATCGAGGCGATGGGAGATAAACTATCTGCCAAAGCATTGATGAAAAAGGCAAAAGTTCCAACAGTACCGGGCAGTGACGGCGGTGTTGAAACTGTTGAAGAGGCGCACAAAATTGCAGAGAAAATTGGACTTCCAGTTATTATCAAAGCCTCTGCAGGTGGCGGTGGTAAAGGGATGCGTGTCGTTCGCGAAATGTCTGAACTTGAAAGTGCTTTTCGAGCTTGTCGCTCTGAAGGACAAAATTATTTTGCTGATCCTACTGTTTACATCGAAAAATTTGTTAACGATCCAAAACATATCGAGATCCAAGTTTTCGGTGATAAACATGGAAACGTTGTGCATCTTTTTGAACGCGAGTGCTCGGTACAAAGACGTCACCAAAAAATTATCGAAGAGTCCCCGAGCCCTTCCGTTCCACCAGAGGTTCGAGATCAGATGGGTATGGCTGCAGTTCGTGCTGCGAAAGAAATTAGTTACGTTGGCGCAGGAACTTTGGAATTTATTTTCGACAATAAAACTAAAGAATTTTATTTCATGGAGATGAATACACGTTTACAAGTCGAACACCCAATTACCGAGCTGACGACGGGTGTGGATCTTGTAAAAGAACAAATTTCTGTGGCGGCAGGGAACCCGCTATCTGTTAAACAATCAGACCTCCGCCAAAATGGTCATGCGATTGAAGTGCGAATCTGTGCAGAAGATCCTGTCACATATAAGCCAAGTCCTGGAATGATTCGAGCTTGTCGTCATCCCCAAGGACCATTTTTACGAGTCGACTCGTACGCTTATCCGGGATACGAGGTTCCGATTTATTACGATCCGATGATTGCCAAAGTAATCACATGGGGTGAAACTCGTGACGAAGCAATCGGTCGTATGCAAAGGGCTCTTACTGAGTTTATTCTAACCGGAATTAAAACAAATATCGTTCTTCATAAAACGATTCTTGATCATCCAAAGTTTCGTGATGGCAGTTATACAACTCAGTTCATCGAGAAAAATTTTGAAGTTATTGAACCACAACTTTTTAAAGAGGTTGAAAACC
>CAYPSC010000194.1:0-1729 GCA_964413385.1 uncultured Gammaproteobacteria bacterium
GGCCAATACATGCTCACCACATGGCTGGCGCGATTATTCCACACGTCCATCAATCCCTTCCACACTTTTCTTGTTCCTCTCTTCGTTGCACTCATTCCTTTTGCCATACTTTTGTCATCTCAAGCAAAGCGAAAGAGCCTCGCCGCTATTCCCCTCTTTCTTCCTCTTGTTTTCACCATCGCCACAACTCCCCAATCCTTTTCCTATCTCTTAGGCATCCTGACCCTGTGTCTTGCTCTCAATAAAAAAATCCATCCTCTCGCTCCGATCATATTCGCCCTCTGGTCCGTGGCCACCCATCCTCTGGCAGGACTCCCATTTTTGGGGGCAACGATTTTATTATTAATTCAACATTCCTCATCGCTCTCATTTTCACGACTCATCCCCACCCGAGTCACCTCCTGGGTCATCATCGTCTTCACCGTCATCGCCGTACCATTCGCCTTCTTTGTAAATGGGCTGCGCTCCGCGACACATATAGACTGGCATCTCTCTTCTATCATCAGCACCTCAATTCTCTCCGATCTCTGGAATGGGATAAAACCGCCAGGCACCCACATCTCCCTTTGGGCTGACTGGGCGACGATCGTGTCATATCTCTCTCCCATCGTTCTCATTCTTCTCGCTGTTGTGGCCGTGATAAAAACCAAAACTCATCGTCTGACTTGGAAATGGCTAGTCATCTCTGGTTTTGGTCTCATCCTCGCGGGTTTGTTTTTGAAAGCTACTGGCGATTTTACTTTTTTGATCGATTACGAACGTGGAAATTACGCTGATCGGCTTTTCCTCATCGCGCAACTCTTTTTTCTTTTGCCTGCCCTTGAAGGGTTCTCATTCTTTTTGGATGCCCTTTTCAAAAAACCTCGCCCCATAATCATCAGTGCCCTTGTCGTCTTGGGCGGTTGGCAGGCCGCGCAGGCATACCTCGCCCTCCCGCGCCATGACGCTGCCGTGACTGGACATAGCTGGAGTGTCAGCGCCGCTGACCAAGAAGCTATACACTGGATCGATCAAGATGCGCATGGCGCAAACTATACCGTCCTCGCCAACCAATCCGTCAGTGCCGCTGCAGTAGAAGCATTCGGATTTAAACGCTATGCCGAAATCAGCGGCCTATCTATCTTCTATTATCCCATCCCTACCGGCGGACCTTTGTACGATCTCTATCTGCAAACCGTGATGAATCAACCTTCACGCGCCACGATTCAGCAGGCTGCATCTTTGGGACAAAGCAACATCGTGTATGTCGTGTTAAATCACTATTGGTGGGATGCGGATAAAACAGCCGTACAACTTCGAACTATCGCGGATGCAAACCACTCGATCCAAAATGGAAAAGATAAAATTTATCGGTTTGATTTTACAAGCTCGTCTAAGAGCGACAAAAATCGCTGAGCGTACTTTTCCGGATCATGGCGCTCAGCGATCTGGTACATGCCTACCGAAAGAGTTTCATAAACAGACACAGGCCGCCGCACTAACTCAACCAATTCTGAAGACCACCCATACCCATCCGGCCACTTTGAACACACTAACGCACCGTCCTTTACCGTCTCCGGAATCCCTCCTTTCATAGAAGTCATAACCGGTAATCCTCTAGACGCCGCCTCAAGCAGAACCGTTGGTTGATTCTCTTCCATGCGTGATGGCAAAAGCAAAACATCACACTCTTCCATCTTCTGCAGTACGCTGGTTGAATCAAGAAAACCATGCAAAACGACATATGGTG
>CAYPSC010000195.1:0-1706 GCA_964413385.1 uncultured Gammaproteobacteria bacterium
GCATCGTCGATAAACAAACTTCCACATCAACATGCACCAACTCATTTTTATTTTTTTATAAAGACTGGACCTTCTCGTCCGTGTAACTCTTTATTGCCGTCGTAAGCTCAATCCCATGATGCGTGATGTTGATGGTCATATACTTTTACTCTAACCCGACTTCTGGAGCCTCGCAACCGCATCAAAAACCTAATAATTGCACCTCTTCATGCAACTCAATCCCTAATTCATCGCGCACCTTCATTTTTACCAAGGACATAAGAGCGATCACGTCCTGCGCCCGCGCCGTTGATTTAGCTAAGAAAAAATTCGCATGCTTGCCACTCACCTCCACCTCTCCGATGCGCTGACCCATGAGCCCGACGAATTGAATCAACCAACCCGCTGATACATACCGGGTAGAATCATGGCCAAATCTGGGTTCCAGACCTTTTTGTTTGAGCAACTCAATATCATGTTGGTCAACCTCTGGATTTTTAAACATACATCCAGCTGTCATGCTACCCAATGGCTGTTCCGCTTTCCTTGCATCCAAAATTTTTGTTACACGTTCCCGTGACGCGATAGGATCTACCACCGGCGCTAATTGTAGGACGCACCCCAAAAGAAGATAGGGCTCGTGTTTAAACAAGCTATCCCGATAATCAAATCGACATTCCTCACGCAACAGCGTCATCCGCTGACCGTCCTTGATACGATATACGTCCACCGTCATCACAACATCTTTCATCTCCCCGCCGTAGCATCCAGCATTTCCATACAACGCCCCGCCAATCGTTCCTGGAAGACCCGCTCCCCACTCAAAACCAGATAAACCAAATTCAACGGATTTGCGCGCAACCAAGGTCGTCACCGCTCCCGCTTCGACCTCAAGGGTATGTCGCGTCTCATCATGCACAATTCCATGATTTGCTGCCTGGATCACCACACCACCAAACCCTGCATCAGACGCGAGAGTGTTGGATCCACCGCCTATCACGTACCAGGGAACCTGCTGCACCTGAGCCATCTCGACCGCTTGCACGAGTTCATCCGATGTATTCACGACCACATATAATCGAGCCGGACCACCAATTCTCCACGTGGTGTGCCGACTCAAGGGCTCATTTTCCAAAGCCGATGGAAAAATAGATTTAAATTGTTGGACTTGCTCGGATCTCATAACTCTTGATACGAACGCCAAGTTACCTATCAAGCACCTTCGGTGCAATTTGATCAATATCCCCCGCCCCCATCACAATAATCACATCACCTGGTTTACGCCAGCGTTTTAAAATTTCAAGCGCCGTTTCCGGATCTGGAGCAAAATCGACCACACGTTTCACACCCCGATCAGCATCGTGATGCATCACCGCATCCTGCAAGTCACGCGAGGAGACATTTTGATCGTCACTCTCTTCTCGCCCAGCAACATCATAAATTTCTGTCAGCAACAAAGCATCCGCCTTATCAAACGATGGAATAAAATCTAAAAAGAGATGCTTGGTGCGGTTGTGGTGGTGTGGCTGGAAACACAAAACAATGCGTCGCCCAGGATAAAAGCTTTTCGCCGCTTCCAACGTCGCCGCAACGGCCGTTGGATGATGACCGTAATCGGAAATCATGGTCATCCCCTCGCGCTCCCCTACTTTCTCGAAGCGCCGCCATACGCCATGGAATGCAGTAAGGACACAACGAATCGCATCCATATCCACATTCAACTGAAG
>CAYPSC010000196.1:0-1502 GCA_964413385.1 uncultured Gammaproteobacteria bacterium
GTTCTGCAAAGTATCGATAAAGTGCTAAAGAAAAAGCAACCAGCCGGAGAGGTCTTTGAAGAAGATTTACAGACGTGGTACCGACGGCTCTTCTCGCCTTCTGCGCAAGCCAACTTGATCAAAGTTTCCGAACTGGCCGGGTATCGCAATAGCCAAGTCTACATCAACAGCTCCCGGCATGTGCCTCCTTCTCCAAACGCCGTGACCGATTCCATGGAGGCTTTGTTCCGACTTTTAAAAGAAGAAAAGAGTGCTGCTGTGCGCTCCGTCCTCGGACATTTTATTTTTGTGTATATCCATCCTTACATGGATGGGAATGGACGGATTGGGCGATTTCTCATGAACTTGATGCTCATCTCAGGCGGGTATCCTTGGACGGTGATTCGGGTGGAAAGACGGAAGGAATATAGGGAAGCCTTGGAGCAGGCTTCGGTTCAGGAAAATATGATTTCTTTTGCCAAGTTTGTTCTTTCAGAGATGAAATATCAAAAAAAATAGTGTGAGAGAATTTCGAAATCGAATTTAAAAATAGAGGACCCAAAATGACCACTCCCAAAAATATCGTCTGCTTATGGTACGACAAGGACGCCGAGGCCGCGGCCCGTTTCTATGCTGCGACTTTTCCCAATAGCTCGGTGGGTGCCGTTCACCGTGCTCCCAGCGATTATCCGTCCGGCAAGGCGGGTGACGCACTCGTAGTCGAATTCACCGTCGCGGGGATTCCTTGTGTCGGTCTGAATGGCGGGCCTGAGATCAAGCACAACGAAGCCTTCTCGTTTCAAATCGCCACCGACGACCAACAAGAAACCGACCGCTACTGGAATGCCATCATCGGCAATGGCGGCGAGGAAAGTGCGTGCGGTTGGTGCAAAGACAAGTGGGGCATCTCGTGGCAAATCACGCCACGCGTGCTGACTGAAGCGGTTGCCGCCGGTGGTGATGCAGCCAAACGCGTATTTGAGGCGATGATGACGATGAAAAAAATCGACGTCGCCGCGATTGAAGCGGCCCGGCGTGGCTGATTTGCCACCCCTTTTATCGTTGAGCTTAGAATGCGTTTAAGCGATAGGCATGAGATCTTATATGGGCCTCCTCCGTCGATACGCCGAATGGGCGGTTGAACATAAAATTTTCAAGACCATTGTTGGGTTTACGATACTGGCAGCCATTTTAGCGGCGTTTGCGTTGTCCCGGCTTTTTGGATTTGACCTCCCAACCGGATCCCTCATCGTCGGCATCTTACTCTTCAGCGTCACCTTTCTCCCTTTTTTCAAGGATCGACCTTATTATGCAACGACTCTCGTCGTCATCAGCACCTTCTTCGACTTGTTCTATGTGCTCGCCACCACCACTTCTTACTCTTCCATTCCTTTCTTAACGCCTCTAATGCAGTTCCTTCGTTTCTTGTTTCAGGGAACAGACCCAAGCCTCGTGAGCGTTATCTTTATGGTATGCGTTTGGGCGATTCTCGCCATTTCTACACTCCTTTTGAGTGCCATCCT